>NZ_JAFFPK010000248.1 GCF_017590215.1 Clostridium sp. CCUG 7971 | reverse complement strand
AAAATATTTCACAATAGCTGGTATAGTAGGTGTAGTAGTTGTTGTAGGTACAATAGTATTACTTTCAGGACAACTTGCAGTTACAGGAAATAACCCTCCATTTGCATTACCTCAAGCAAACTTAATATCAACACTTACTTCAGGGATTATGTCTGGACAATTACCTTGGCCTATGATTATTGTTGGAGTATTTATGGCTATAGTTTTATATTTCTTAGATTTACCAATAATGACTATTGCTATAGGGTTCTATTTACCAATTGCAACAACTTCTATAATATTAGTAGGAGCATTAATACGTGTATTAGTTGAAAAAACTTCTAAAAATGAAAAAGAGAAAGAAGTTAAAGTTTCAAATGGTATAAGTTTATCATCTGGTCTTGTTGCAGGTGGTTCTATAATAGGATTAGTAGGTATAATATTACAAGTAGTAGGCATCGTAAAAGGAGCTGGACCTAGAGGATTTGCCTCTGGAAATATGATGGCTATAATATTATTAATAGTATT
>NZ_JAFFPK010000247.1 GCF_017590215.1 Clostridium sp. CCUG 7971 | reverse complement strand
GCTAATAGAGTTATGATATGTAGATGAAGAAATGGTTAAATAAGATATATGAGAAAATAGAACACTAACTATGGAAAATCATATAAAATAAATCAGAGATAAAAAAGATAGAAAGTAAAAATTGTAGAGGGGTCCATGAGGGATGTAGAATTCATTTTACAGATGGAGTTTTAAGAAGTGAATGTAGTAATGTTGCTCAGATAAAATATGCTACAAGACAAAAAAGAAAATAATATAAGTAAATTTAGAGATAAGGTTAAAACTCATAGAAGAAATATAGCCAAATTAAAGGATAGCTTATCAAGAATATTAATAGAAGAAAGTGAAAGTAGCAGAGTATATTCAGATTGTGGAACAGTATATGCTTCTAGAGCATGGAGAGCATCTAGGAGTAATAATAATAAAATATTTTATAAGGATATAGTCAGCGAAAAAGGAAAGTATGTAATAGATATATTATTAGATGCTAGTGGCTCTCAAAGCAGAAATCAAGCTAATGTTGCAACTCAAGGATATATAATAGCAAGAGCACTAACTATGGTTGG
>NZ_JAFFPK010000246.1 GCF_017590215.1 Clostridium sp. CCUG 7971 | reverse complement strand
AATGATAATTTAAAAGAGCCTAATATATATATAGCAAATAGTGATGGTAGTGAAAATATATTTAAATTAGACTTAGCTAAAAAGGCAACTTATAAGGCATTTGAAAGTGGAAATCCCATAGGTATAGGAACAGGTATATATGAAGAAAGTAGTTCTTATTATTATCCTATAAAAGGCCAAATTTCAATTTTAGGGGTCATAGGTATAGCATCATTGAAAAAGAGATTATTAAAGAAAATGAGAAAATCTTATTAGAATCAATTTCTACACAAGTTGCACTAGCAATTGAGAGGGAAAATTTATTTGAAAAAATAAATTAGTAAATCTAGAAGCAGAAAGAGAAAGATTAAGAGGTAATCTTTTAAGATCCATATCTCATGACTTAAGAACACCACTTACAAGTATTCTTGGGTCGGCATCAACAATTATTGAAAATGATGAAGTACTAGATAATGATATAAAAAAAGAATTACTGAAAAATATTTTATGATGGATACTATTT
>NZ_JAFFPK010000245.1 GCF_017590215.1 Clostridium sp. CCUG 7971 | reverse complement strand
GTTCGCCCCATTAAAAGTGGTACGCGACTGGGTTCAGAACGTCGTGAGACAGTTCGGGTCCCCTATCCGTCGCAGGCGTAGGAAATTTGAGGAGACCTGTCCTTAGTACGAGAGGACCGGGGATGGACGTACCTCTGGTGTACCAGTTGTTCTGCCAAGGGCATGGCTGGGTAGCTATGTACGGAATGGATAAGCGCTGAAAGCATCTAAGCGCGAAGCCAACTTCAAGATAAGATTTCCCACCGTAAGGGTAAGACTCCAGGAAGACTACCTGGTTGATAGGTCGAAGGTGTAAGTGCAGTAATGTATTTAGCTTATCGATACTAATAGGTCGAGGACTTGACCAATTAAAATGATTAATTCAATAAATGTTTGTAGTTTTCAGAGTATTAACTTTGAAAAACTTAATAGAAATATTAAGCATAAGAGATTATGTGGTTACAATAGCAAAGAGGATACACCTGTTCCCATTCCGAACACAGAAGTTAAGCTCTTTAGCGCTGATGGTACTTGGTGGGCAACTGCCTGGGAGAGTAAGACGTAGCCACGTAATCTTTTTTTATATTCAAAAAGATATTCAAATTTTGGATACCTTTTTTATAATTAATACATAT
>NZ_JAFFPK010000244.1 GCF_017590215.1 Clostridium sp. CCUG 7971 | reverse complement strand
TGTTGGAACTAATAAAGAAAACTTTACAAGAACTTCAAATAGAAAAGATTATGCTCTAAAACCACCAACTAAAACAATTTTAGATGCACTTTATGAAAATAATTTAGATGTAGTTGGAATTGGTAAGATAGGAGATATATACTCATATCAAGGAATAACAAAGAGTATAAAAACAAAGAGCAATGAAGATGGAATGAATAAAACTATAGAGATTGCAAGGGATGGATCTTATAAAGGTTTAATATTCTTAAACTTAGTAGATTTTGATGCATTATATGGACATAGAAGAGATAGTGAAGGATATAAGAGAGCATTAGAAGAATTTGATTCTCAATTAGGAATTCTTATCAAAGAACTTAAAGAAGATGATCTTTTAATAATAACTGCAGATCATGGGAAATGATCCTACATTCAAAGGAACTGATCATACTAGAGAATATGTTCCAGTATTAGTTTACAGTAAAACAAATAGAAAAAATTGTAATCAAATGCCTATTTTAGAAAGTATGGCAGATATAG
>NZ_JAFFPK010000243.1 GCF_017590215.1 Clostridium sp. CCUG 7971 | reverse complement strand
TTTTAAACATTAGGTGTACGAGGTGTTGCATAGTCAGATGCATATTCATAAGGAAGATGTATCTCTAACTTTTCCCAAGTAACTCCAGCATTATCAGTTCTATATACTGTAGGATTATTTTCACTTTCATATCTAAATCCAACAAATCCTATCTTATCATCTAAAAATCCAATTCCTGTAACTACGCGAGAATAAACTTCATTGGTATTGCCTATTTCATTCCACGACTTTCCGCCATCTTTAGTCACATATATATAATTATACTGCTTACCCATAGCTGTATCAGTAGTCGTTGTACAATATCCTACATCATTTGAACTAAATCCTATAAATAGTTCTCCACCTTGATAAGCATTTTCTAAAGTTTACTTTATTCCAAGATTTGCCTTTATCATCGCTAATAGTTATTAATATATCTGATTCATTTGTAGATATAAATGCTGTTTTCTTTATGTGATATATAATAAGTATTTTCCTTTAGGTACATAATTTATTCTTATCCTTTGAACATTTGATAGTGCATATTCATTTG
>NZ_JAFFPK010000242.1 GCF_017590215.1 Clostridium sp. CCUG 7971 | reverse complement strand
ACTGTCATACCACCTCTTGTAGAATACTTAAATCCTAACGCTTTGATGTGGTCTAGTAATATAGCCGTTTCTGTATTTCCATGCTTTCTAAAGCACTTATCTATTATTTTTCCAAGAGACTTTTTGTCAACTAAGAAATCAATTTCTAATCCAAATGGATCTACATTTCTATCTACAAATCCTAAATCTTGAGGTACATTTTCGTTGAATATAAATCTACCAACTGTACTTTCAACTAGAGATTTTCTTCCATCAGGAAGTACTATTCTCATTTTAACTTTAGAATGTAAGTGAACTGCTTGGTTTTGGTAAGCAAGTAATAACTCGTTAAAGTCTTTAAATATTGTACCATGGCCTGGAGCATAATCTTGTTCTTCTATTGTTAAGTAGTAACATCCTAAAACCATATCCTGAGAAGGAGTAGTTATTGGTGTACCATCTTTAGGAGCAAGTATGTTATTTACTGATAACATTAAGAATCTCGCTTCTGCTTGTGCTTCTACTGATAAAGGTACGTGTACCGCCATTTGGTCACCATCGAAGTCGGCATTGTATGCTGTACATACAAGTGGATGTAGCTTTATAGCTTTTCCTTCAACTAAAACTGGTTCAAATGCTTGTATACCTAATCTATGAAGAGTAGGAGCACGGTTAAGAAGTACTGGG
>NZ_JAFFPK010000241.1 GCF_017590215.1 Clostridium sp. CCUG 7971 | reverse complement strand
TATTACTTTAGCTATTTTATTAAATTCATCAAATTAATTCATCAAAGTTAATAAGGCTAAAGAAAAGGAGTCGAAAATTGGGGCAAAATGTTACATCAACTAGAAGCTGTAATAACTAAAATATCAGATATGATATGGCCAGTATTCTTACCATTTATATTAATAACTGGTGCGATAATGTCTATAAGAACGATATTTATGATTCAAAAGAAGGCTACAACGCCTGCTAAGTTACAAATAAAGAATGTTATAGGTCCGGCATCTATATCATTAGGAGCGATGATAGGTACAGGGGCAATAATAGGAGTTTTAGGAGCATTATCAAAATTAGCTGCATCAGGAGAAAGAAACATAGAAGCAATGGCTATATGGGCTTTAATAGGAGCATGTATAATGGTTCCAGTTTCTTATGCAGAAACATTAAACTCTAAAATAATGGGTAAAACTCCAAAAGAGTATATATCATCATTAATATCACCAAAGCTTGGTTTATTATATGCAGTATGTTTCGTAGCACTAGCAGTATTTGGGTTCGGTGGATTCCAGTTCAGTGGTATAGATTCAGTTTCTGCCATAGTACTTGATAAATTTGGTATGGAACTTAGTTTAGTTCAAAGATATATGTTTATAGTAGTGCCGGTAATAGCTGTAGTTGCTGCACTAGTATTATCTAAAAAGCATGAATTATTCATGGGAGCTATGACTTATATGATAGGAACAGCTGTTGCAGGATACTTTATATTCTTCACAATGTTCGTTATAAAAACTTCAGGATATATACCTACTTATGTTGAAGGTGTAATCCAAGGTATGACTAATCCAGTTAACGGATTTACTGGTATAGTATTAGGATTTGTATTAGGAATGCAAAAGATAATCCAAACAGCTGAAACAGGTCTAGGAGCATTAGCTATGGCTGCTCAAGAATCAGATTCTAAGCCAAGAGAAGCTGCTATGATATCTTTAATACCTACAGTAGTTACAGTTGTAGTATCTATAGTAGTTACTTCTTATATAGCATCTTATGGATTAAACAACGGAATAATAGAATTCCCAGCGGATGCTGTAACTAGATTATCTCAATACTTTGCAACTGCAGAAGCAGTAACAGGAACATTTGGATTAGTAGTACTATGCGCATTCACAGTATTATCAGCTTTAACAACAATACTTGGATCTTATTACTACATGACAAAGTTATTCAAGCAAAACCCAATAAACAAAAACATAGCTATATACTTAGCATTAATAATAGCTGCTGGAACATTAGCGGTATTTGGAGCTAACGTAGTATTTGAAGCTGTTGACTTATTATTATTCGTTCTTTCTGGAATAAACGTAACTGC
>NZ_JAFFPK010000240.1 GCF_017590215.1 Clostridium sp. CCUG 7971 | reverse complement strand
TTTATATTGTGTGCATGACCTTCTTTAACTAATTTATCCATAACAAATGGTTTGAATAATTCAAGAGCCATTTTCTTAGGAAGACCACATTGATAGAATTTAAGATCTGGTCCAACAACTATAACTGAACGTCCTGAGTAGTCAACACGCTTACCAAGTAAGTTTTGACGGAAACGTCCTTGCTTACCTTTTAGCATGTCTGATAAAGACTTAAGTGGTCTATTACCAGGTCCTGTTACAGGTCTACCTCTTCTACCATTGTCGATTAAAGCATCTACTGCTTCTTGAAGCATTCTCTTTTCATTTCTTACGATAATGTCAGGTGCTCCAAGCTCTAATAACCTCTTTAATCTGTTATTTCTATTTATAACTCTTCTATATAAGTCATTCAAGTCAGAAGTTGCAAACCTTCCACCATCTAATTGTACCATTGGTCTTAAATCTGGTGGTATTACAGGGATTGCATCTAGTATCATCCACTCTGGCTTGTTTCCAGACTTTTTGAATGCTTCTACAACTTCTAGTCTTCTTATTGTTCTTATTCTCTTTTGCCCAGTGCTATCTTTTAAGTCAGATCTTAGCTCTTTACTTTCTTGCTCTAAATCAATATTTTGTAATAATTGTTTTACAGCTTCAGCACCCATACCTACAGTGAAAGTACCATATCCATACTTTTCAACAGCAGTTCTGTATTCTTTTTCTGTTAATAATTGCTTTTCGTTTAATCCAGTTTCACCTGCATCTGTTACAACGTATGAAGCAAAATATAATATTTTTTCTAAAGATCTTGGAGACATATCAAGTAAAAGACCCATTCTACTTGGTATACCTTTGAAGTACCAGATATGAGACATAGGAGCTGCAAGCTCTATATGTCCCATTCTTTCTCTTCTTACTTTAGCTTTTGTTACTTCTACACCACATCTATCACAAACTACACCTTTATATCTAACTCTTCTGTACTTACCGCAGTGGCACTCCCAGTCCTTTTGAGGCCCAAATATTCTTTCACAG
>NZ_JAFFPK010000239.1 GCF_017590215.1 Clostridium sp. CCUG 7971 | reverse complement strand
CTCCAGTCATAAATAATGGAAAATAATTTTTTATAAAGTTAGAAAAACCAACCATATAAACTTCTGTATAGTTAGCCATTAGATAACTATCAAATCCAGTTGTAACTAATATAGTAATTATTGCAATTATTGGTGCTGTAATAATAGTTGAGTATCCTTTATAAGCGAGATATATTATAATTGCTAATGAAAAAATTAAACCTAAGATGCTAATCATTTTATTATATTGTCAAAATAAATGACAAACTCCTTTCTTTTTAATGAATTAAAAATATATAAATTTTATTTATATATTACCCTAAGGATATTTATCTACACAGCTTAAGTATTAAAAATAAAAAATACTACAATTTACATATAAAAATTTAATATGATAAAGTATAATAGTTAGACGGCTAATGATTAGCCATCTAACTATTATACTTTGGAGGTGTTACATATTAAAGAAGATAGAAGACATATAAATAATGGAACTCTACATTCTGCATTAATGAAGCTAAATGAGGGGCACAATCGTAAAAATGCAAAAA
>NZ_JAFFPK010000238.1 GCF_017590215.1 Clostridium sp. CCUG 7971 | reverse complement strand
TTTCCATTTTTAACATTAATTGAATTAGTTATATGCTCACAATCATGATAATCCTATTATTAAGTTTAGTATAAATTGAGCATACTATACCAAATATACTTGTTATAAATGCAGTTTGCATACTGCTTATAGTCTCAGGAAGGGAATTTATTATGTCACTAGTATTAATACTTAAAAGCATCATGGAAAGCCCTATAAATGTACCTAACACTCCTTAATAAAATGCATGTAGATGAAGCGTTTTTTATTCGCTTTTATTTTTATCTAATACAAACCTATTTTTAAATTTTAAGCTTGCACAGATTTCTTCAATAAATGAAGCTATATTTATATCTGCATGTGAGTTTTCTAATATGTATAAAGAATATTTATTTTTTATATCCGAATATAATAAACTTATCTTATAATTTTCATTAAGCCTTATAAGATCTTCGCTTATAAAGTTATATAAGTTTTTATTTAGTATTATATTTATTACTGAATACAATACAATTACTATTAAAAATGCTATAGTTATAGAATTAATGATTATATTATT
>NZ_JAFFPK010000237.1 GCF_017590215.1 Clostridium sp. CCUG 7971 | reverse complement strand
TTTATTTATAATAAAATTATTATTTTGATTCAGCTATTTTCTTAGCAACTGAAGCTGGAACTTGTGCATAATGATCAAATATCATTGTGTAAGTTGCACGACCTTGAGTAGAAGATCTTAACTCAGTAGAGTATCCAAACATTTCTGAAAGTGGAACGAATGCATTTATAACTTGTGCACCAGATCTAGCTTCCATACCTTGTATTAAACCTCTCTTAGAGTTTAATCCACCCATAACGTCTCCCATGTAATCTTCAGGAGTAACAACTTCAACTTTGAAGTAAGGCTCTAATAATATAGAGTTACCTTTTCTTAAAGCTTCTTTCATAGCCATAGATCCAGCCATTTTGAATGCCATTTCTGATGAATCGACATCATGGTAAGAACCATCATATAATTCAACAGCAACGTCAACAACTGGGAATCCAGCAACTACACCAGATGCCATAGCACCTTGTATACCTGCATCAGTTGGTCCAACGTATTCTTTTGGTACAGATCCACCAACAGTTTTGTTTTCGAATTTATATCCAGCACCTGGATCTTGAGGGTTAACTCTTATCTTAACGTGACCGTATTGTCCTCTACCACCTGATTGCTTAGAGTACTTGTACTCTATATCAACTGGCTCAGTTATAGTTTCTCTGTAAGCAACTTGTGGAGCACCAACGTTAGCTTCAACTTTGAATTCTCTTAATAATCTATCTACGATTATTTCTAAGTGTAATTCACCCATACCTGATATTATAGTTTGTCCTGTTTCTTCATCAGTTCTAACTCTGAAAGTTGGATCTTCTTCAACTAATTTTTGAAGAGCTACACCCATTTTTTCTTGAGCAGCTTTTGATTTAGGCTCTATAGCAACAG
>NZ_JAFFPK010000236.1 GCF_017590215.1 Clostridium sp. CCUG 7971 | reverse complement strand
AAAAATGTTAATATAACATTTGTTGATATAAAAAAGAATAGATTTGCCGTAGACAGTAGGTGCCAAAAGGCTTAAATTCCTACCGAGGTTTTAGATAAATTGAAATTACTAAAGCTTTTGTTGTCTACTTTTGACTCAAAAGCTTTTTTAAATGAGATTGCGGCGAATACTAAACCTATTAGGTGAAGGAGGTGCACAATTAGATGAGACAAGCTATAGAACTAAAATCAGGAGTTGTTGCTGAGATAGTTGAGAAGTTACAAAAATCTTGTGCTGCTGTTGTAGTTGACTACAAGGGATTAACAGTTGAAGAAGTAACTGAGTTAAGAAAGAAAATGAGAGAAGCTGGTGTTGAATACAAAGTATACAAAAACACTTTAGTAAGAAGAGCTGCTAAAGAAGTTGGTATAGAACAGTTCAATGACGAGCTACTAGTTGGAACTAATGCGATAGCATTCGGATACGAAGATCCTGTTGCACCAGCTAGAATATTAAAAGAATTTATGGATGCT
>NZ_JAFFPK010000235.1 GCF_017590215.1 Clostridium sp. CCUG 7971 | reverse complement strand
GAGGTACCCTCCGCAAATTTGGGATGTATTTTTTCACAGTTACTGATAGTTGAAGATACAACTTGTAGTGCCTCTAACAATTCTTCTTTTATATATTTTTCCATAATATTTTCACCTCAAATTCTTATTTATATTATATTACAGTCTTTAACTTAATTATATCTAAATTTAAAGTTTAATAAAAGGTCTACAAAATAGCTGTTTTCATGGACACTTTTATTCTAAATAATACAAATTCATAAAGTGAAATTTAGAAACTAATACAGTTTTAAAATTAAATATTGTATTATAGAGCACTAAATATAAAGTAGGTGATATATACAATGGAGTTAAACAAAGAGGTAAGATAAAAAAGTGAATTTAAGATAAAAGAAGGAACTATGTACCGAGTTGTTAAAAGAGTAGAATATAAAAATTTAACTCAAGCATATTGGGGTGGGGGTGGAGCAAAATTCTGGTGGAAGAAGAAAGTATTATAATTTAACTGATAAAGATACTTTCTTTTCATCATTAGTTTTAAAATTCATAACCAATTTTTTAGTTTCAATAATAGACATATAGAAAATCTACTTAATATTTTTAAGCTTGATTAAATTATAGTGGAGAGTAGATAGTTAAACGTATTAAAGGATTTTATAAAATTATACCCATTTAGGTACAAAAAATGGCCTTTCAGGCATAATGTATTGCAAAATTAAAGACCATCTGGTAGTTTAGTAGTGGAATCAAGAAATTATCATAAGCAAAGAGGATAACTAATAAACTGTGAATGTAGAAAACTTATGCTTAGATGAGAATATAAAATTAAGATTTATAGGAAAAAATCAGGATGCGATATAACTACAAGAAATAAGGCATATTACTATGACATTATAATGATAAATGACAGTTTAATATTTGATTGATTTTTATAGGTGCTAAATTTAAATAATATAAATAGTTATATATAGTACTTAGGGGGCAGGAGATGAGTAAAATAAGTAAAATTATAGTAAGTGTAACTACAATAGTAGTAGTACTTATAGCGTTGGCTTGGATTAAAAATATTAACGATGGATATAAATTATATATTACAAATGCAACTGATTCAACTATTATTGATTTAGAATTAAGGTATAAAGTTGGTGGAGTAATAAAAACAATTTCTAAAATAGAGCCAAATAAATCTTGGAAAGAAAAAGTAGATACTAAACAAGTTCAAGGAGAAAATTCAATATTTTTAATATATAAAGATAAAAATGGTAATATACATGATGAATGCTTAGTTGGATATTTAGAAAACGGATATAGTGGACAAGTTTATGCAGCTATTAATAAAATTGATGAAGATGGAAAATTAGAGATAAGTTTAGAATAAAAAATATATTTTACTATTCAATTAGTAATAGAAATAAAATATGAAGTAATATTGGGGGAGGATAAGATGAAAATTAAATCAGAAAATATAGCATCTATTATAATAATATTAACTATAGTATATGTTATAGGAACTCCTACTGGAGCATTAAGGTTTGCAATTGCAAGAACAGGAAATCCAATTACTGCAGTAAATCTTAAAATATCAGATAAGCCTTATAAGAAGAAAATAGGAAAAAATCAAATGATATATACTCTAATAAACCCTCCTGTTGAAAAATCTACTTATAGTGAATTGAAAAACTGGATTATAACAAAGTATGGACTAATATACTGGGGTAACTTTTATGGGTTGTAAAATTAAATGCTAACCATAGTAGAAGGAGGATTGTAAAGTATGTCTGAAAAAGTAATGATTAAACCAAATAGTATAATAAAGTATATAATAATAGTAATTTTTTCTATGATAGGATCTATAATATTTTATTCGTC
>NZ_JAFFPK010000234.1 GCF_017590215.1 Clostridium sp. CCUG 7971 | reverse complement strand
ATCTCTAGTTGAAAGTACATTGGTAGATTTATATTCAACGAAAATGTACCTCAAGATTTAGGATTTGTAGATAGAAATGTAGATCCATTTGGATTAGAAATTGATTTCTTAGTTGACAAAAAGTCTCTTGGAAAAATAATAGATAAGTGCTTTAGAAAGCATGGAAATACAGAAACGGCTATATTACTAGACCACATCAAAGCGTTAGGATTTAAGTATTCTACAAGAGGTGGTATGACAGTTGCCGTTGCAGATATGACAATACCAGAGTCTAAGAAAGCTTATATAACTGATGCAGAGACTAAGGTAGACAAATATGAAAAAGCATATAGAAGAGGTCTAATCTCTAACGAAGAAAGATATGAAAGAGTTATAGAAGTTTGGGCAGAAACAACTGAAAAAGTTACTGATGCTCTTATGGAAGGATTAGACAGATTAAATAATATATATATAATGGCACATTCAGGAGCCAGAGGTTCGAAAAACCAGATAAGACAGTTAGCTGGTATGCGTGGTCTTATGGCCAATGCATCTGGTAAAACAGTTGAAGTTCCGGTTAAATCTAACTTCCGTGAAGGGTTATCAGTAATGGAATACTTTACATCTTCACATGGTGCTAGAAAAGGTCTTGCCGATACAGCACTACGTACTGCCGATTCAGGTTACTTAACAAGAAGACTTGTTGATGTCAGTCAAGATGTTATAGTAAGAGAAGTTGATTGTGGAACAAATGATATAACAGAAGTATTTGCAATAAAAGATGGAAATGAAGTTATAGAAGAACTATACGACAGAATAGTTGGAAGATACACTATAGATGCTATAGTAGATCCTAAGACTGGTGAAGTTATAGTTGAAGCAGATTCTATGATACAAGAA
>NZ_JAFFPK010000233.1 GCF_017590215.1 Clostridium sp. CCUG 7971 | reverse complement strand
AAAAAATATTTACGATGAAATATGTGATCAAATAGAAGAAGCAGAAAATGGAAGTTATATATTTATGTCAAAGAAAGATGATGATGTTTTCTTTGAATATAAAATAGATGTTATGGATGATAACTTTAACTTATCTTATATAGATATAAACACACCACAAGGAAAAATTAACGTAGATTTTGATAACTAGAAAATATATAAAAAGGTATAGCTTATATAAGCTATACCTTTTTATATAATAATAGATAAAATCAAAATTTAATTTTATCTATTATTGTATACCAACAATAAATAAGCAGCACCTGCACATAAATTATTATTACTATCTATTCTACCGACTAATGAATTATTTTTATAAACAAAACCATCTTTATCAACTTTACCTATAGAACTATTTCTTTGAGTATGGTCATGTACAAAACCATCTTCATCAACTCTTCCTATAGGAAAATTATTATTATTATAAATTATATTTTTATCAACCTTTCCAATTGGACAATTGTGATAAATGTGGTTGTGAACTACATTATCGTCATCAATTCTTGCAACAGCTCTAGTATTAAATGGGAAATTTACTATATTAATCATATATAAGCACCTACCTTTATTAATTAATATTAAAATT
>NZ_JAFFPK010000232.1 GCF_017590215.1 Clostridium sp. CCUG 7971 | reverse complement strand
CACCAGACATAATTCATGTCAAGATTTCTTTATTTTACATTAAGCTTTAGTCTTGAATTTTTTCAACAGCTATATTCTTATATCTCTTCATACCAGTTCCTGCAGGTATTAACTTACCTATTATAACATTCTCTTTAAGACCTATTAAGTGATCTTCTTTTCCTTTTATAGCAGCTTCTGTTAATACTCTTGTAGTTTCTTGGAATGAAGCAGCTGATAAGAATGACTCTGTAGCAAGAGATGCCTTAGTTATACCAAGTAATACCCTCTTAGCAACAGCTGGTGCTAAATCTTGAGCTACAGCTTCTTCATTGCATTTATTGAATGTTAATACATCTTCATATCCACCTGGTAATAAATCTGTATCTCCTGGATCTTCAACCTTAACTTTAGAAAGCATTTGTCTTACAATAACTTCTATATGCTTATCGTTAACGTCAACCCCTTGCATTCTATAAACTCTTTGAACTTCTTTAACTATATACTCTTGGACTCCGCCTATACCTTGAATTCTTACTATATCATGAGGATTTATAGAACCTTGAGTTAATGGTTCTCCTGCTTCAACCATTTGACCTTGTTTAACTCTTAATCTAGATCCATAAGGTATTGCGTATACTTCAGTTTCTCCAGCTTCAGGTATTATAGCTATTTCTTTTCTCTTACCAGTTTCGTCTATTTCAACTCTACCAGCTATTTCAGTTATTAAAGCTAAACCTTTTGGTTTTCTAGCTTCGAATAGTTCTTCAACCCTTGGAAGACCTTGAGTTATATCTCCACCGGCAACCCCACCTGTATGGAATGTACGCATTGTAAGCTGTGTACCTGGTTCTCCGATTGATTGAGCAGCTATTATACCAACAGCTTCCCCGATATTAACTTCTTTACCTGTTGCAAGGTTTCTTCCGTAACACTTAGAACAAACTCCGTGGTTTGTTTTACAGTTAAGAACAGTTCTTATTTC
>NZ_JAFFPK010000231.1 GCF_017590215.1 Clostridium sp. CCUG 7971 | reverse complement strand
TATTATGTAATTAATACACTGGTTTAGGAGGTAATATGAAGTTTGAATTAGATAATAAATCTCCTATATATCTGCAAATTATTAAATACATAAAACAGCAAATAGTAATAGGGGAATTGAATCCAGGAGATACAGTACCATCTAGAAGAGAGATGGCATTAGAATTAAATGTTAATTTAAACACAGTACAAAGAGCGTATAAGGAGATGGGAGATATGGGGATAATAAATACATTTAAAAATTACCAAAGTAATATAACTACTGATGAAAATATACTCAAAAATATAAAAATGGAATTAATAAATGAGTCATTAGAAGTATTTATAGAAAATATGAAAGCTATAAAAGTAACAAAAGAAGAAGTGATTGAAATTATAAGCGAAAAATATTAAGAATTTAAGTTTGGAGGAGTAAAAATGATAGAGGTAAAAAAGGTTAGTAAAACTTACACTAAGGTGAAAAGTTTAAAAGTAAAAAAAATTAAGGCTTTAGATAATGTGAGTTTTAATATAGAAAAGGGGAAAATAACTGCATTACTTGGTATAAATGGAGTAGGGAAATCAACAACTTTGAAAGCTATAAGTGGACTTATTCAAATTGATAAGGGAGAAATTTTAATAGATGGAGAAAAGCTAAGCAATTCTACATATGACAAACTAGCATTTGTACCGGATATAAATACTCATTTTAGCGGAATAACAATAAAAGATAGCTTTGAGTTTATGGAAACTTTTTATAAAAACTGGAATGCAGATAAAGCAAATGACATGATAAACATGTTTAAGTTAGATATAAATTCGGTAATAGATGATTTATCTAAAGGGAATGTAGCAAGAGTAAGAATAATACTAGGATTTTGCCAAGATGCAGATTATATACTTTTAGATGAACCATTTTCAGGAATAGATATTTTTAAAAGAGAAGAATTTTTAAGAGCAATAACAAAGTATATGAAAGAAGATCAAGCCATAGTTATAACAACTCATGAAATTGATGAAATAGAAGGATTAGTAGATGATGTAATACTACTTGAAGACGGAAAAGTAGTATCAATATTTAATGCCGAGGATATAAGAGAAAATGAAGGTAAATCCATAATAGATAAGATGAGGGAGGTTTATAAATATGAATAAGCTTCTTGCACTTACTAATATGGAGCTAAAAAGAAATAGTAAATTTTATTTAGTATACTTAAGTATTTTATCAGCTATAATGCTTGGATTAAATATAATTCAGATTAATAGATTTCAAGATAGATTTAGTATGGTTGAAAAAATTAAGGATAGTTTTGATGGAATATTTTATGGAATCTCAATTATATATAATAACTCTTATCTACATAATATTATGGGACTTAGCATAATAGGAATATTTATATATTCAATTTATACTTGGGTAAGAGAATATACTCAAAATAGTGTTTATACTTTGAAGATGATTCCATGTAATAAGTTTAATCTCTACCTATCTAAAATGGTATCGAGTATAGTTATGATTTATGGAGTATTAATAACTCAAATTACAATACTTTTTATATCTAAAAATATATTTAATCTAATGTTTAAGAATACAGGGATAATACCCACATCATTGTTTGAAGACTTATCATATTTACCTTCAACCTTATATTACAATATGCCTATAAATCTGATAGATTTCATTATGATTTATGGCATAGGCTTAATTTTAAAGCTATCAATATTATTTACAGTAATAGTATTTATAATAAGCCTTAAAAGTAAGAATAGACGATTATTTATAATAATTATCGGACTATGTTTGATTATTTTAAATAAAATTATGACTTATGAAAATATAGGAAACTTTTATATTAATTTGGGATTAGAGTATATAAATAATATTGGAGTAGACGTTATAGTAGGTACAATTTTAACAATACTATTAGGTTATATATCCTATATATTGATAAATAAAAAGTTTTATATTTAAGGGGGAGACATGAATCTAAAATCAAAGCTACCAATAGTAGTTATAGTATTTACGTTTTTATTATTTTTAGTTTTATCGCTTAGAAATAATAATGATAAATTAACTATAAAAACTTTAAAAGGTAATATAAATGAAATAAAAAATCTAGCAATAAGTTATGAAAATAATGAAGGCAGTAAATATATAATAAATCAATATACACTAGAAAAAGGAAATACAAGAAAACAAACTATACCAACAAAATACTATGGAGAAAAAAATAATAGTAAAGTATTTAATCTTATAGATGTTCTAAGCGGAAATGATAACATATCTAATATTGGATATGAGTACATAAGAACAAAAGAGAATTATATAACAGATATAAAGTTTATATATGATGAAATAATTAAAATAGATGAAAATACAATACTTCAAACTCAAGGAAAAGATAATGTTATATACGACCAAAATATAAATAAAGAAAATATAAAAAGAAATACAATTAATGTAGATTTTAAAGAAATATTTATATCTTCTAATATAGAAGTACTAGCGTCTAACAGGTATAAAGATGAGATATATATAATGAGTAATTACTGTCAGGAATATTCATACAATAATATAATTGAAATTTCTAAGTTAAATGTAAAAAATAATAAGTTAGAAATAGTAGATAAAATAGAACTTATAGATAGTATAGATAAGAAGTATCCATTTTTAGAAATAAGTGTGGTAGATTCTACAAAGTATAAAAATAAGTTTTACTCAGTTGTAAGTGTAAAAAATGGTGATGATTCGGTTATACAACAAGGTAAATTATATTTATTAGATTACGACTTAGATAAAAATACTTATAGTATTAATTCAATAAGTGAAAAAGAATATTTAAAAGTTATAGATAGTAGCTTTGATGAGGGGAAACTTAATTTAATTACATCTGATATAAATGAAAATATAGTAATAAGTGATATAAGTTATGATTTAATAAACAATAATAAAATTTTTGAAAATGATATTTTAATAGAAAAAAATATAAATAAAGACCCAGGAAGAAGTATCCATGGAAGCTTAGTGGACAATGAAAAAATATATATTTATGTAAGTAATTTTTATTTTTCTGGATGGCAAGATAAAAACAAGGTATATGTTATAGATAGAAACAATCAAAATATATCATATGAAGGGAAGATAATACAAAATCCTAATAATTGTATTACAGAATTTAAAAAAGTAGGTAAACAAGATGAATAGACAAAATAATAAAATGCTTTATGAAGCTCAGCTTTTAAATAGAGATAAAACTACGCAACAACAACTATTCTTAGTTAAAAATTATTAAAGAAGGGAGTATACTATGGGGAAAATATTAAGTCTTTTCGATTTTGAATTTAAAAGAAATATAAGAAATTACCTTATCATAATTTTAACTTTTTGTGCTTTGTTAGTTGGAAAATTAGTAATGAATTTAAATAGTTATAATTATATAATGGATAAAATAGTTAGAAAGATTAAAGTTTCAGAATTATACGTAAATAGTGTTGGTATTTTAAGTTTTGATAACTTAATAACCAATTCAGAGGTAATATTATTTTTAATAGGGCTTCTAGTTTGTATGTTATATTCAATAATAATATGGAACAAAGATTTTATAGGTAAAAATAAAAGTATCTATACTTTATATATGCTACCTCAAAATAAAATAAATATTTATATAAGTAAATTTATAAATATAATATGTCTGATTTATATGTATGTAATAAGCTTTGTTTTAACTTTATTTGCAGCACATAAGATAATGACTCCTATGATGAAAGGCAATGTAGAAAATTTTGGATTTGTACGATCTATAGTAGATAAGTTTTTTATTGTTTTACCATATAATTTTAATAGTTTTATATATAATTATGTAGTAATTGTAGTTAGTATAGTATCGATTTTATTTATGGTTATATTATTTTTCAAATATATAAATATATCAAAAGTAAAACATTTAATTTTAAGTATATTAATGATTATTTATTTACTATTTATTTTTTATAAAGTTTATAATATATATATATATTCTCTACAATTAAATATATATATATGCTTGATAACTACTATTTTAAATATAGTTATAAGTTATAAGTTATTATATAAAACAGATTTATAGGAGGGTTATTATGAAAAGAGGTTTAATAAAAATCATAGGAATCTGTTTAAGTATGATTATTATGGTAGGAGTACTAAACTATTCATATGAAGATAAAATTATTTTAAAAGATATTAGTGGAGATAGAGATGCTATAGGGGATATAAGTTTTGTATATAATCCAACGAGAAGTATAAACTATAATCAACTTCAATATCCAATTTATTATAATTTTTTCAATCCTAATCATTATGAAAATAGTATGTATGTTTATTTTATTCCGGAAAATAATAGAATGATTCCAAAATTAATAAATACATTAGGAACAGTTTCAGATGATAAAGAAATAGTAATAGATAAAGATGGAATGAAGACCGTAAAATTAAGTGATAATAATTCAAATGCTGCTTATTTAAATAACAATAGAAAATATAAAGAATTATCAAGCAATCCGTATATAGATGAAAGAAACTTGTTTGAAGATAAAAATTATATAGGAGATGCATATATAAGCAATGACTTTGAAGATATCAAAAATAAATATATAGAAATAGAAAGAATGAATAAGGAAGATAATAAATTAGAACGTATAAAGATACCTTTAAATAAAGATTCTTATATAAATAACGAAAATGTATTTGAAAATATATATGCTAATTTTATGTATAGAGATAATTTATATATGATAACAAGAAAAATTACCGATTCAGAAGATGGTAATAGAAGAGAAACTTTATATATACTAAAAATAGACATTCATTCGAAAACATATGAATTAGTAAAAGAATTAGGGATAAAAGAAGAGGAACAGTTAAGTGGAGTTAAGTTTATAAATAAAGATAAAATATATATAGAAATTAATAGAAATAATGATGGTTATTCTTACAGCTATTTTCTAATATATGATATAACTAAAAGTGAGTTAAATGAAAGCATAGAATTTATGAGCTCTAAAAGCGAAAGTGGATATGATCTTTTCAAAGAAAGGATACATTATTATATAGAAAATGATAATTTAAAGATAATAGTAAAAAATAAAGAAAATTATATTTCAAAACTTGTTTATTCATTGCCAAATTTAGATTTAATAAATGAAGAAAAATATAATTTTCAAATAAATTATAGCCAAGATTTTAATGATATAGAGGGGATAAAAAGGATTTATTATATAGAAGGAAAGATAATAACTATGTACCAAGATAAATTTAGCACATCAAGAAAAGATAAAAGTGGAAAACAATATGATATTGTAGGTAATAAACCAGTGGATATAAAAATATTTGATACTAATATTAATGAAGTAGTTTATGAGGGAGAAATAATATCTTCAAATAGAAATATAGAAGATAAATTATCTATAGTTAGAAATTATTAAAAAAGACTTATATTATATAAGTCTTTTTATTATATATGATATGAAATTATTTAATATAAATGTTTCAAAAGGCTTTATAGAAATAAGAGGATAGTATAAAATAACATATTTATATGAAATTATTATGAAAAAAAATAAACTATATTGACACTATAGCCACTTTAATGGTTATAATTATAATAACAAAGACGATGTAACATACAAGGAGGAAAAATGAAAGTAAATTGGAATGACAAGTATACTACAGTATCAGTATATTCGTTTATAGTAATCTGTTGTAGTATATTATTTTATAGTATATTATCTCAAATGAGTTCTTTTACAAGTAAGCTAAGTGAGATAATAGGTATATTGCAACCATTTATAATAGGTTTTGTAATGGCATACCTTTTAAACTTTATATTGGCATTTATTGAAGAAAAAATGGACAAGGTTGATAAATTAAAAAGCCTTAAACAGAAGTCAAAAAGAGGGATTAGTATAATTCTTACATATATAGCTGCATTTTTACTAATATATGTATTTATACAGTTTGTTCTTCCACAATTAGTTGATAGCGTATCAGGGCTTGTTAATGATATACCAACATATGTAACAAATTTAAGTACTGTATTAAATGATATTACAAAAAATATGAATGTAGACTCTGAATACATAGGAATGGCAGTTGAGAAATGGAATGAATTTGTAAATTATGTTATTAAAATAGCAACGAATTTAATTCCAATTTTAGGAAATACCTTAATGGTGGTAGCATCAAGTATATGGAATATAGTAATAGGACTTGTAGTATCGATTTATCTACTTATAGATAAAGAAAAATTCTGTGCACTAAGTAAAAAAATAACTTACGCAGTATTTAATAAGCAACACGCAGAAGTTGCAGTTGAGTTAGCGCACAGAACTAATGATACTTTTGGTAAATTTTTAAGTGGAAAGATATTAGACTCAGCTATAATAGGTGTTTTAACATTTGTATTACTTACAATATTTAAAATGCCATATACTTTATTAATATCTGTGATTATAGGTATAACTAATATTATTCCATTCTTTGGGCCGTTCTTTGGTGCTATACCATCGGCTATAATAATATTATTTGTAGATCCAACAAAGGTAATATGGTTCTTAGTATTAATATTTATAATACAACAATTAGATGGAAATATTATAGGACCTAAGATATTAGGAGATTCTATAGGGATATCAGCATTTTGGATATTATTCTCACTACTTGTTGCAGGTAAGTTTTTAGGACTTGTTGGAATGATAATAGGAGTTCCATTATTTGCTATAATTTACTCAGTAATAAAAGATATTGTTGAAGGTAAATTAGCTAAAAAAGGATTGCCAAGAGATACGAAAGACTATAGTAGTAAATAACAATTATGTAGATTTAAAATAACTTATAAAATGTAAAATATCAGATTTTAATGGTATTTTGTCTTTATATAATTAAGAATAAAAAATAGAGGTGTATTTTATACCTCTATTTTTTATTCTTAAAATTATCTAAAAAATAATAAAAACATTGCAAACGTATGCACAACCGTA
>NZ_JAFFPK010000230.1 GCF_017590215.1 Clostridium sp. CCUG 7971 | reverse complement strand
CATAACTTACTCTTTTTATTCTTTTATTTATTAATTCATAGATTTAACAAATTGTTCTAAAAAATTAAAATCTATATTCTCTCCAATAACATTATACATACTAAAAAATTTCAAATTTTTAACTTTACCTGGTATTATCTCAAAATTCTTCTTGTATAAAACTATTGTAGTTAAAAACTCTTTACCATTTTTAAAATTTATAACATAGCTTTCCTCATCATCGAGTTTTTCTTCTAGCTTATTTTTTAGCAATAATACTGGTATATTTTTATATTGTTTTAAAAAGTTTTCTAATTCCTCAATTTTTGTTATATCTGTTGTTGATGTTATAGTACCACCTTCAAGTATATTATTTCTATGGATTACTTCAATAGTTAAATTATTTTTCGGCAAGTTATTTAAATTAATCCTTGACGATAAGCTCTTTGGGAAAAGTACAAAGGCTAAAATCACAATCACAATTATAACTTTCCATGTCATAGCATTTCTTTTTTTTATATTTATCCCTCCCTTTAATGTTATTGTCAAAAATATTTAGTATGTTCGCCAATTTACCACACAGAAAACTGGAAATTAACCTCTTTCAGTAATTTCATTTGTTATTAATGATTTTGAAA
>NZ_JAFFPK010000229.1 GCF_017590215.1 Clostridium sp. CCUG 7971 | reverse complement strand
TTTTTAAATTCTTTAGCTACCCTTTTAGCTATAATCTCTTTAGGATTCATTTATTTTCGCCTCCTTTATTATGTAATCTACGACTACACCCTGGAGTCATTATCATCTCTTTTTCCTAAGTCTTTAGATTCCACTAATTCTTCAGCTTCAACTATTACTAAATCACTTGCCATAGCTATCAATTGGAATTGAGTTTTTTAGTAGTTCCCCCTATAAAACCTGTACTTTCCAAATGAATCAACGACACTACCCTTTTACAAGTGCTATATCTGCTCTTAGTGGTAATTCTAATAAATATTCTTTACCATTTACAGTTATTTTTTCTTTTATTTTCTTCAACTAAAGTTCCCACTCCTGTTGGAGTTAATATTCCGCCTAGACCAAATCCACCTGCTCTTACTCTTTCTATAAGTGTTCCTTGTGGAGATAATTCAACTTCTAATTTGCCTTCATTCATTAGTCTTCCCGTCTGGGCATTTGTTCCTATATGAGAGGCTATAACCTTTTTAACTTGATTATTTACTATAAGTCTTCCTATTCCTTTATCCACAAAGAAGTATCATTCCTATTATAGTTAAGTTTTTAGCACCAGATTCTATAAGTGAATCTATAAGAATTTCTCCTGTTCCACATCCTAAAAATCCACCTACCATAATAGTCATATCATCTTTAAAAAGATTCTTTAATGTTTCTACAGATATAACTTTGCTCATTTTATCCCCCCTAGATAGTTTAAGCTTCTTGTGTGCTTAATATATTAACCTCTAAACCTAGTATTTCACGAGCTTCTTTAGGTGAAGCTACTTCTCTACCAAGCTCTCTTACTATATTTGCAGCCTTTTTAACTAATTCTCCATTTGAAGATGCTGGCACCCC
>NZ_JAFFPK010000228.1 GCF_017590215.1 Clostridium sp. CCUG 7971 | reverse complement strand
TTTAATAGGATCTTCTTCATTAAGATACTCTAACGTGTACTACTACTCTCATTTTGTTTTTGCTATAATTTCTTATGCTCGCTATATTTCCATTTGCGATAGTTATCCTTCTTAAGTCCCAATCCCTTAAGCTAATGCTTCTAAGCCCAATTTCTTCTACTCTACCTCTAAATTCCTCATTAAGTACAATAAAGTCTCCAACCTGAACTTGCTTTTCAAATAATATAAAAAACCATTGAAAATATCTTTTAATATACTTTGAGATGCTACCCCAGCTATTAAACCAACTATACTAGCTCCTGTAACTAATGATCCAAATTTTGTAACGTCCATTATTTGAAACTCTCTAAGTATCAATATTATACTAATTGTAAATATTATATAGTATGATATTGACATTAATACACTAGATAGTGTGTTTTCATATCTTACATCAAATTTAGTAATTTTAAATATCTTATTTATTAAGTATTGTATAAGCTTCAATAATATATATGAAAATATAATGATTATAATGGAATTTATAATTCTAACTAACATAATAAAATTCACCTTTATCTAATTATTTAGATATTTTTATTAATTCTTATCTAGTTATTTTAATATTCTCAGTTTACGAATAAGATATGCATTTACATATT
>NZ_JAFFPK010000227.1 GCF_017590215.1 Clostridium sp. CCUG 7971 | reverse complement strand
TTAGCATTAGTTTTCTTGTCTTCTTTGACCTGCTATTCTCTTAAATTCTCCAGTTAGTGCATCTTTTAATTGTTCTTCTACATTTAAAGAAACTTTAGATTCTCCTCCAACTATAACAGCATCTTGTGCATTTTCAGACTTTATCCATTCAGTCTGAGCATCAGTTAAACCATTGTTGCCAGCTAATATTATTGGGTCTACTTGACTTCCATCAATATCATAATCTCCATCTTGTGCTGCAACTCCTGCTACAGACATAGCATCAGCTTCAGCATGGCCTCCTGTAACAAATACTCTATCTATTGTGTTATAATTAGCTATTTTTTTTAGCTATTTTTAAAGAAGTTTCTTGTCTATTAGCACCAGCTATTCTTTCATTACTTATAGACTTAGCATCTAACTGTTCTTCTATATTTTTTAGATAATACACTTTCTCCTCCAACTAAGTAAACTGTACCATCATTATCCATGACCCTCTCGATTTCATCCATAACTTCTTTAGATATACCATTTTTATCAGTCAATAATACAGGAGCGTTTATAGCATTAGCAAATGGAGTAGCCGTTAATCCATCAGCTATAGCATAAT
>NZ_JAFFPK010000226.1 GCF_017590215.1 Clostridium sp. CCUG 7971 | reverse complement strand
TTCATTTTAAGCGACTGTGTCGGCGCTTACTTTTTTGCTTCGTCCTTATCTCTTGGACAAGTAATACTATATCATCTTAAAAATATATCGTCAATACTTTTTGTAAAACTTTTTTTGTTTTTGTCGTATTTTGTTTAAATTATTTTATTCTACTATCTATATTTTATAGTCTAATTTCTGTAAATTATAACGTTTTATCACACTTATAAGTACATCAGCATAAACAGGGTTGCCTTTTTTATCTTTCTTTGTACTATAACCCGCATCTTCTAAAGCTTGAGCTTGATCTTTGTAGTTCTTAGCTTTAAACAATCCATTTTCTTCATATCTCTTATTTTCTTCTAAAAATTTTCCATGATCATATATAGAATCATCAACATGATTATACTTTCTAAACTTTGCATTTATTTTATCATTATGATTTTCTAAAGTGCTTACCTCTACAAACTCACCATCCCAACTATTATCCGCTTTTATACCAAACAAATTATTACTCTTCTTCGCTAATTCTGATTTTCCCCACCCTGATTCTAGTATAGCTTGAGCTACTGTTATAGATGGCAATATTTTATACTTTTTATAGTTTTTTTTAGCCCCAGACTCGATTTTTTTTATAAAATCATTTTGTTCTAGCGTAATACTTACTTCTTCTTTATCTTTTACATCTTCTATATCCTTTGTCACATTAAAAATCGCATATATACTTAATAATACACCTATTGTAATCAATATCTTGTTAGAAACAAATTTAATTCTATTTTTTATTCTTTTGTTTTTTCCAAGGTGTTTTATTTTCTTCTTCCCCATAGATTCCCCCTAAATATATTACTAATTTTGTAATTCAAAAAATACTTCCTATATAATTTATATTATAGCAAAATAAAAAAGAGTAGAATATTCTACTCTTTTTTATTTTGATTTTAATT
>NZ_JAFFPK010000225.1 GCF_017590215.1 Clostridium sp. CCUG 7971 | reverse complement strand
AAAAAAAGGAAAGACACTTAATCATAAATTTAGTTAAGTGTCTTTTTGTATTTTCAAATTTATATCTTTTATATTACAGACTTTCCATTAATCCTTATGATTATTGTTTTTAATTGTTAGTTTCAAAATAAAATATGCCTATAGTCGAATAAAAAAAATCATATATATTTTTTAGTTTGTTATTTTACAATTTATATTGACTAACTTGTTTATTTATTATTGTTTTTGTAATCTACGGTTTTATTGCTTCTGTTTTCCAAGCATCAAAATTTCAATCCTGCACAACATAATATTAAATCACCGCAAGATAACATTAAAGCATTGACAGAAAGCAGGTGTTTCATGAATTCTAATAATTTAAACTCAAAATATAAAAATTTAATAAAGTCAAAATTTATCTTATTTTCATCATTTTTATTTTTATTATATTT
The DNA here is from genome assembly GCF_017590215.1 of Clostridium sp. CCUG 7971. Classification (GTDB taxonomy): domain Bacteria; phylum Bacillota; class Clostridia; order Peptostreptococcales; family Peptostreptococcaceae; genus Faecalimicrobium. Next base: position 946 of record NZ_JAFFPK010000225.1, on the reverse strand, counting down.
TTTCTCAAATAATTTAATTTATGCACAATCTAACCAAAAATCTGAACCAGATTATTTAATACCAATTGGAAATGTGCTTCAAATTGATGCAGAGTTAAAAAATATAATAGTAAGAAATTATATAGAAGATTCACCTTTTACTTTAGGAGATGCAATTCTTAGTATAAATAATACTCCTATTAGTAGTTACAATGATTTTTCTGAAATATTATGTTCTTTGGATAATAAAGAAGATGTATCTGTTTTAGTTTCAAGAGGAACTAATAAATTGACTATTCATACTAATAAAGAACATTTAGAAAAAATTAATTTCAATAATTTATTATCTGGTTTTGCTACATTAACTTATATAAATCCAGATACTCAAGAATTCGCTGCTGTTGGGCATCCTATTAGTATAGGTACTTCAAGAAAGATACCAATTAAAAATGGATGTATATCTACTACTACAGATTTAGATATTCAAAAATCATCTAAAGGTAATGTAGGGTGCATAAATGCTAAAAGAAATTCTACTATAGGTCAATTTACTCAAAATACTGATTTTGGTATAAAAGGTAATATTGTAGATTTTGATACGTCAAACTTAAAAAAATATAAAGTAGCTGATTTAAAAGATATAAAATTAGGTAAAGCTCAATTAATATTACAAAATAACTCTTTACAATGTGAAAAATATGATATCCAAATAGTGAATGTAGAAAATCAACGTTCTGCACAATCTAAAACTATAAAATTTAAAATTATAGATAAAGACTTGTTACTTAGAACTGGTGGAGTTGTTCAAGGTATGAGTGGTACACCTATAGTTCAAGGCAATAAAATTATCGGTGCTGTGTCTCATGCAGTTGAAAATGATCCTACTCTTGGATATGGTATATTTATAAAATGGATGATTGAAGAAAAATAATAAATCTTTTAATTATATAAAAATATATAAGTAGTA
>NZ_JAFFPK010000224.1 GCF_017590215.1 Clostridium sp. CCUG 7971 | reverse complement strand
GTAGGTGCAGGTGACCAAGGTATAATGTTTGGTTTTGCTTGTAACGAAACAGAAGAATTAATGCCACTTCCAATATCTTTAGCTCATAAATTAGCTAGAAGATTAACAGAAGTTAGAAAAAATTCTACATTAGACTACTTAAGACCAGATGGAAAAACTCAAGTAACAGTAGAATACGAAGGAAATACTCCAGTAAGAGTTCATACAGTATTAATATCAACTCAACATGGAGAAGAAGTAACTAGTGAAACGATAAGAGAAGACTTAATAAATCATGTAATAAAAGCAGTTATACCAGCTAATTTATTAGACGAAGAAACTAAGATATATATAAATCCAACAGGAAGATTCGTTGTTGGTGGTCCTCAAGGAGATACAGGTCTTACAGGAAGAAAAATAATAATAGATACTTACGGAGGATATTCAAGACACGGTGGTGGAGCATTCTCAGGAAAAGATGCTACAAAAGTTGATAGATCTGCAGCTTACGCTGCAAGATATGTAGCTAAGAATATAGTTGCAGCTGGGCTTGCTGACAAGTGTGAAATAGAACTTGCATATGCAATAGGTGTAGCAAGACCACTTTCTATATTTATAGATACGTTTGGAACTGGAAAAGTATCTGAAGAAATATTAGTTAAATTAGTTGAAAAGAACTTTGACTTAAGACCAGGTGCAATAATAAGAGACTTAGACTTAAGACAACCAATATTCAAAAGTACAGCAGCTTATGGACACTTTGGTAGAACTGATATAGATTTACCATGGGAAAGAACAGATAAAGCT
>NZ_JAFFPK010000223.1 GCF_017590215.1 Clostridium sp. CCUG 7971 | reverse complement strand
TCATAATGGTATTTCACCTGGTATTCCAGGTAGTCAAAGTTATTACCTGTTAGTATTTCAAACTCTGTTCTAGCTGTTCCACCACCTACTACTGGAACATTAATATATCCACTTTTATTTTCTTTAGATATTTTTCTAAAGTTAGGTATTGGATCTTCACTATATTTAACTTCTTTTATTACTGTTGGATCCATAAATGATTCCAACTGAATAAATATTATATTTGGTTTATTATCTTTTTTGCTGAAGTATTAATATTTGATGCTTGTATTGCATTTACTTCATTTTTTATATTTTTCTATTGATGCTTTATCGCAATCCTCTGGTCTTTTTCTATTATATCCAAAGTATGAGTCTAGTAGTGAATACATAAAACCATTATGTTTATATGATTCTTTTAAGTCCCATCTTAGTGGACTTATTATTTTTCTTTCAGTAAGATCGTTTAGTTTTACAGAGTATACACCTATTAATAATATAGCTATCATTATGTTTGTATAACTGATTGATCTTTTAGAGTTTTTCTCTTTTTTTAAATACATATATTATAATTCCTATAGTGATTAATAAAAATAATGCTGCTAGTATTACCA
>NZ_JAFFPK010000222.1 GCF_017590215.1 Clostridium sp. CCUG 7971 | reverse complement strand
ATTTTTCATTTCTTCTAATACATATCTATCCCCTACAGCAGTAGTAGCTAATTTTATTCCATGCTCTTTAGCTGCTATAGTAAGGCCTATATTACTCATTACTGTAACTACTAATGTATCTTTTGCTAATTTATTTTCTTTTTTAAATATATAGCACTTAATATCATTATATGATCTCCGTCAACAATGTTTCCATTTTCATCAACGGCAATTAATCTGTCAGCATCTCCATCATATGCAAGCCCTAAATCTGCTTTGTGCGCCAGAACAGCTTCTTGTAGACTTTGCGGATGTGTTGATCCACACTTATCATTTATATTATTACCATCTGGTTCACTATTTATAGTTACTACACTTGCACCTAACTCATCAAATACTATTGGCGCAACTTTATAAGCTGCTCCATTTGCACAATCTAAAACTACTTTTAATCCTTTAAAGTCAACATTTATTATAGATTTTAAATAATTTACATAATCTCTTTGTGCATCGTGTTTGTGTATTTTTTTACCAACATTTTCTCCAACTGGATGATAATCTACTTTTTCTATATTGTCAATATATTCTTCTATATTTAGTTCTAATTCATCATCAAGCTTATATCCATCTTTATTAAAGAATTTTATTCCATTGTATTCTACTGGATTATGTGATGCAGATATAACTACTCCACAATCAGCATTGTACTTT
>NZ_JAFFPK010000221.1 GCF_017590215.1 Clostridium sp. CCUG 7971 | reverse complement strand
TATTTTTCATTTCTTCTAATACATATCTATCCCCTACAGCAGTAGTAGCTAATTTTATTCCATGCTCTTTAGCTGCTATAGTAAGGCCTATATTACTCATTACTGTAACTACTAATGTATCTTTTGCTAATTTATTTTTCTTTTTTAAATATATAGCACTTAATATCATTATATGATCTCCGTCAACAATGTTTCCATTTTCATCAACGGCAATTAATCTGTCAGCATCTCCATCATATGCAAGCCCTAAATCTGCTTTGTGCGCCAGAACAGCTTCTTGTAGACTTTGCGGATGTGTTGATCCACACTTATCATTTATATTATTACCATCTGGTTCACTATTTATAGTTACTACACTTGCACCTAACTCATCAAATACTATTGGCGCAACTTTATAAGCTGCTCCATTTGCACAATCTAAAACTACTTTTAATCCTTTAAAGTCAACATTTATTATAGATTTTAAATAATTTACATAATCTCTTTGTGCATCGTGTTTGTGTATTTTTTTACCAACATTTTCTCCAACTGGATGATAATCTACTTTTTCT
>NZ_JAFFPK010000220.1 GCF_017590215.1 Clostridium sp. CCUG 7971 | reverse complement strand
TTTTTTATATTTTCTATTGATGCTTTATCGCAATCCTCTGGTCTTTTTCTATTATATCCAAAGTATGAGTCTAGTAGTGAATACATAAAACCATTATGTTTATATGATTCTTTTAAGTCCCATCTTAGTGGACTTATTATTTTTCTTTCAGTAAGATCGTTTAGTTTTACAGAGTATACACCTATTAATAATATAGCTATCATTATGTTTGTATAACTGATTGATCTTTTAGAGTTTTTCTCTTTTTTAAATACATATATTATAATTCCTATAGTGATTAATAAAAATAATGCTGCTAGTATTACCATTTTTATATTTATATATTTGTTGGCAATACTTAATCCATCTTTTATTGAAAATATATCAGAGTATGTTATTGGCATTCCTCTTATTTCTAGCATTACTTTATTAATTATTGATAATAAGATTACTATCATACTTATTACTAAATAAGCTGTTTTCTTTCTCTTTAATACAAATATTATTGATGTTAATATTAATATAATTAGATAATTTATAAAAAATGCGTTGGTTCTATCTTTAAAGAATGTAATTACATCTCCTATACTTTCTCTTTGAAGGTATTCTAATATAAAAAATAATATAGTTCCTCCAACTAACCAACTAATTAACTCTACTATTGATGATTTATTAATTTTAAATTTGCTAATTAACTTGTTGTCCATTTTCTTCACCTAATTTCTATTTTTTATCCCAGTTGAATATATCTGTTGACATTATATAGTTATTGCTTGCCCCTATTAATAAAATTACATCTGGATTTATATTTTCTATCTCTTTTATTAAATTTTCTTTATATCCTCTTAAATCAAAGCTATAAGTTGTTTTAAAGTGTGATGCTAATAAAGGTATTATAGGATTATCCATTGAATCACCTATAACTACTACTCTTAATTCGTTATTACTTTGATTGTTTTCTATTTTAACTAATGGGTTATCTCCGCCTAAGTATACTCCATAGTCATTATCTAGTTTATCCTTTGAAATCTGCTCTTCATAAAATAATTTTACTTCTCCATTTTGGTTATAAACCTTATAATCTTTAAAGTTTTTATCTTTATATACTTGGATATCATCCATTTTATCAACTACATTAAGTACTTGTCTTCCATATGAACCTATAAATACATTTTTATAAGTTTTTATTTCAAACTCTGATTTTTCTTTTGGTTTTTGTACTTGTGGTATATCTTTATTTATACTTTCTATTATGAATTTATAGCTAATATATGCTCCGTTCATATTTAAATGATGATCTGTTTTATAGTAGTTATTTTTGTCTTTTCTTATTTCTTCTGTTAAGTCTAATACTTTTATTTTTTCTTTGTCTATTTTATTAAGTATATCTCCTATAAATATGCTTTGTCCTGATTTAAAATCTTTTATTGGCATTTTTTCTTCATATGCATAGTTTTTATTTGGTATGTTTACTACATAAGTTTTAGCATTTTTAAACTTATCTGCAAATTTATTAAAATGTTGTGCTCTTTTTGTTCTATACTCTTCATCATATATTCCGTAGTTGTCTGATTTTATTAGTTCATTATCTTCACCTAGATAAATTCCATTTATATATTTCTTCCCTAAATTCATTTGTATATCTGTATAGGTATTTACAAACTTGCTTCTTCCATATATATGGTCACTAAAATAGTTGTCCCATTTTTTAAAAGCGTCTCCATTTAATAATTCTTTTTTATAACTTCCTTCTTCAAATGTTTCACCTTTAGGAAGTGGCTGTAGTGTTCTCCCCTCTTGCTGAGATATTAATTTATCTGGTGTTAGGATTGACATTCCCCCTACGAACAATGTAAATCCAATTACAAGTATTGATGTTGTGTATTTGTATTTCATTGTTTCCTCCTAGAAGTTAAAGTATATAAATGGATTAAATGTAGAATTTACTAAGTATATTGTAGTTATTACAAATAAGCTAAATAATACTAGTAGCTTTAATACATTTACTATTTTTGAAATTTTTCTACCTTTGATTTTTTTCTTTATTACTTTTATTATTGGTGTTGAAAGTATTATGGCCATTACTAATTCAACAGCGTATTGGCTAATATAAAAAGTTGTATAACCGTTTATAAATGGATAATCTCCTATACCAATCATTACTTTCATATATTCTATTGCTGATTTTAAATCTGGATTAGAGAATAACACCCAACCAAATACTACTATTATTAATAAATATATATGTTGTATAAAATTAGGCAGTTTTTTAAGTAGTTTTTGTAAGAATAACCTTTCAGCCATTATAAACAGACCAAAGTATAATCCCCATACGACAAAATTCCAGCTTGCTCCATGCCATATTCCTGTTACTAACCATACTATACTTAGGTTTCTATATACTTTTATATTGCTTACTCTATTGCCACCAAGTGGTATATAGATATAATCTCTAAACCATGATCCTAAAGATATATGCCACCTTCTCCAAAATTCACTTACGCTTTTAGATATATATGGGTAGTTAAAGTTTTCTAGGAATTCAAATCCTAGCATTTTTCCAAGACCTATTGCCATATCTGAATATCCACTAAAGTCAAAATATATTTGAAGTGTATAAGCTATTGCTCCTAACCATGCTACTGATACACTCATTTGATAATCTGATAATGAGTATATTAAAGTTGATAATTCTCCTACTGAGTTTGATATTATTACCTTTTTAAATAATCCTCTTATAAGCCTTTCCATACCTAAGTTAAATTTATCCATATTATGTTCTCTATAGATTATTTGATCATCAACACTTTGATATCTTACTATTGGTCCTGCTACTAATTGTGGAAACATTGATATATATAGTGCTAGATTAAATATATTTTTTTGTACTTTTCCATCTTTTCTATATAAATCTATTACATAACTCATAGCTTGGAAAGTGTAAAATGATATACCTATTGGAAGTGGTATTATAGGTATATTTATAGCAGTATTAAATATAATGTTTATATTGTCTGTTATAAAATTTGTATACTTAAATACTCCTAAGAATAAAATATTAAATATTATTGCTACTATTAATGTGTTTTTCTTTTTATTCTCATTATTCTTGTATTTATCTATTTTAAGTCCAAATATATAATTTGCTATTATTGATATTATCAATAATGGCAAGTATAATAGACCTCCCCATGAGTAAAATACTATACTAAAAAATAATAATATATAGTTTTTCATTTTACTTGGAGATAAGTAATATAGGGTAAATACTGTTGGTAAAAAGAAAAATAAAAATGTCACTGAACTAAATAACATATTTGCCCCCTATTTTTTATTTCATATTCAAATATTTATTATATCACAACCTTTTTATTTTCCACAAAAAAGCTACCTAATTTAGATAGCCTTTTTTTGTAAATATATAATATAACTATATTTTATTTATCAAATAAAAATATAGTTATATTATATGCAAAGATA
>NZ_JAFFPK010000219.1 GCF_017590215.1 Clostridium sp. CCUG 7971 | reverse complement strand
CCATGATCGGTTCCTATATCTGCTACTCTCTTCCCTTTGGTTACTAATGATGCTATTTTTAATAATCTATCTGTTAATTTCAATTTTTTCATCCTTTCTCAAATTTAAAGTATTTATAATAATATTATATAAAATCCTAATAATATTATTAGGAGGTGTTTACATTGCCTAAAATAAAAAAACGTAAATCTGAATATAATCCTACCTATAAATGGGGTGGAAATACTATTCTTTGGTCTAATCAAACTGATCAAAAAATAATTCAAGAAGCTGAAGATGAAAATGCCTCTAAATTAAAATCAGATTTACAAAAAGAAATTAATTATTAGTATTAATATATTAATTTCAATTCCACATATTAAAAATTCGCCTTCACAAAGGCGAATTTTTAATATGTGGAATTGAAATTAATATATTAATACTAATAATTAATTTCTTTTTGTAAATCTGATTTTAATTTAGAGGCATTTTCATCTTCAGCTTCTTGAATTATTTTTTGATCAGTTTGATTAGACCAAAGAATAGTATTTCCACCCCATTTATAGGTAGGATTATATTCAGATTTACGTTTTTTTATTTTAGGCAATGTAAACACCTCCTAATAATATTATTAGGATTTTATATAATATTATTATAAATACTTTAAATTTGAGAAAGGATGAAAAAATTGAAATTAACAGATAGATTATTAAAAATAGCATCATTAGTAACCAAAGGGAAGAGAGTAGCAGATATAGGAACCGATCATGGTTATATACCAGTTTATTTATTAAATAAAGGATACATAGATTTTGCAATACTTGCAGATGTAAATAAAGGGCCACTTGAAAATGCAAGAGGTGAAGTAAGACATAATAAGCTTTTAGATAAGGTTGATTTAAGATTAGGTTCAGGGATAGAAGTATTAGAAGTTAATGAAGTAGATGAAGTTATAATTGCAGGCATGGGAGGAATATTAATAAGTGAGCTTTTAGAAGTTAAAACTGAAGTAGCTCACTCAGTAGAAAAATTAATACTTCAGCCTATGCAAGCACAAGATGAACTTAGAAAATATCTTTTAAACAATGGATATGAAATAATAGATGAGGTATTAGTTAAAGAAGATTTTAGAATATATGAAATAATCGTTACTAAATACACAGGAAAAAACACTTTCGTAGAAGATGAAATATACTATGAATTAGGGAAAAAGCTTATAGAGAATAAAGATCCTTTACTTAATGAATTTATAGACAAAAAA
>NZ_JAFFPK010000218.1 GCF_017590215.1 Clostridium sp. CCUG 7971 | reverse complement strand
TATTGTAAAATTTAATAATAATAAAATATATCTGATAATAAATATTAATAATGTATTTGTCAAAATATAAGTAGATTACATTTATATAAAAAATAGACTTTAAGCAAGAACATTAAAAAAACATAGGAAATATATCGACAAATTACATATTTATGGAGATAATAAAATAAAGATTATAAGATTATAGCTTATATAAACTATAATTTAAGAGCTAGGAGGAATATAATTGAAGCTAGAAAAAATTGGAATGAGGACGATTAAAAGCGGTATAGCTGTAAGCTGCTGTGTAATGGCAGGAAAATATATAGTACAAAATCCAATGTATTCTGCAGTGGCATGTATAATATCTATGAAAGATACAGTAACGGGTTCCCTTAAAGCAGGACTTGATAGAATAAAAGGAACTATAATAGGTGGTATAATAGGTTTCTTAATGGTACTTATTAAGCCAGGAGATCCGATTTTATGTGGATTAGGTGTTATTGCAACTATATATATTTGCAATGCCCTTAAATTAAATACAGCAATAACTGTTGCAAATGTAGCATTTACATCTA
>NZ_JAFFPK010000217.1 GCF_017590215.1 Clostridium sp. CCUG 7971 | reverse complement strand
TTTTTATTTGTTATTATTTTTGGAAATGTCTTTCTAATAAACCTAAGAATGCTTTACCATGTCTTGCTTCATCTTTACACATTTCATGTACTGTATCATGTATAGCATCAAGTCCTAATTCTTTAGCTCTCTTTGCTATTTTTAATTTTCCTTCTGTTGCTCCGTATTCTGCTTCTACTCTTGCTTTTAAATTAGCTTGAGTGTCTGCTACTACTACTTCACCTAATAATTCAGCAAATTTAGCTGCATGTTCTGCTTCTTCAAATGCTATTCTCTTGTAAGCTTCTGCTACTTCTGGGTATCCTTCTCTATCAGCTTGACGGCTCATTGCAAGATACATTCCTACTTCTGTACATTCTCCAACAAAGTTAGCTCTTAATCCTTCTAATATTTCTTCATCTACTCCTTGAGCTGCTCCTATTCTGTGCTCATCAGCCCAAACCATTTCACCTTTCATTTCTTCGAACTTCTCAGGTCCTACTTTACATACTGGACATAGCTCTGGTGCTTTTTCTCCTTCATGTATATATCCACATACTGTACAAACAAATTTTTTCATATTTATATCCTCCCTAAATTTTATTTATTTTAAAGTTTCACTTTTCAATAATAGTAATGATTACTGCTATAATATATTTATACCCAGCAAATACTACTTAAAACAAATTTATTTATTTTTTATTATTTTATTTTTGGAAATGTCTTTCTAGTAAACCTAAGAATGCTTTACCATGCCTTGCTTCATCTTTACACATTTCATGTACTGTATCATGTATAGCATCAAGTCCTAATTCTTTAGCTCTCTTTGCTATTTTTAATTTTCCTTCTGTTGCTCCGTATTCTGCTTCTACTCTTGCTTTTAAGTTAGCTTGAGTGTCAGCTACTACTACTTCTCCTAATAATTCAGCAAATTTAGCTGCATGTTCTGCCTCTTCAAATGCTATTCTCTTGTAAGCTTCTGCTACTTCTGGATATCCCTCTCTATCAGCTTGACGACTCATTGCAAGATACATTCCTACTTCTGTGCATTCTCCAACAAAGTTTGCTCTTAATCCTTCTAATACGTCTTCATCTACTCCTTGAGCTGCTCCTATTCTATGTTCATCAGCCCAAACCATTTCACCTTTCATTTCTTCAAACTTTTCAGGTCCTACTTTACATAATGGACAAGCTTGAGGTGCTGTTTCTCCTTCGTGTATATATCCACATACTGTACAAACAAATTTTTTCATATTTACATCCTCCCAAAATTATCATTTAATAATAGTAATGATTACTGTTATGATATATTTATACCCGCTATGTATTACTTAAAACATTTTTTATTTATTTTTTTATAAATTTTATAACTTCTATATTTTTAAGATTTATAAGAAAATAAAAA
>NZ_JAFFPK010000216.1 GCF_017590215.1 Clostridium sp. CCUG 7971 | reverse complement strand
TTTATAATTCTTCCTATTTCGTTAGAAGTAAATGAAATTTCTTCCATTGCTTTAACCATTTGCTTCATTTGTTCATTTCCATCTTTAACTTGTCTAGCTGAACTTACTGTTAAAGAATTAGCTTTTCTGGCATTATCTGCAGTATCTTTAATTTTGTCAGATATTTCTATAATAGTTGCAGATAACTCTTGGATTGCACTTGCTTGTTCAGTAGAACCTTGTGATAACATTTGTGATCCACTTGCCACTTGTTCTGATGCAGCTTCAACTTCTTCAGCAGCTACATTTATTTGTGACATAGTTTCGCTTAAATCATTAGTTATTTTATTTATCGATTTTTCGATTTCTTTAAATACTCCTATAAATTCTACTTCAGGTTCAATATCGAAATTACCTGATGCAACTTCTCCTAAACCACGAACTGTATCATTTATAATTTCTTTAGTGGTGTTACTCATCTTACGCATACTATTCGCTAAAGAACCTAATTCATCTTTTGATTCATAGCTGATATCAATATCATAATCTCCAACAGCCATTTTATCTGCAGCTTCTTCTATTTCTTCTATTGGTTTTCTTATGCTATTAGTAATATATATACATATAACTCCTCCTACAACTATATTAACTATACTAATAGATATAGAAATAAAGGTAGATTTTTTAGTTGCTTCTTCTACACCTTTATTAAATTCAATTCCTTCAGCTTCTGCCTCTTTATTAAGAGCTATTGAAGTATCTCTAAGCTCATCATATATATTCCAATAAGGTGTATTCTCAGCTGTCACCTCTTTCACAGTCTTATAATCTCCTTTTAACATAAGATCATAAATCTTATTGTACTCTTGTTTTATTTTATCTACAGAATTTTTAAGATTATCGACCATTTTGCTATCTCCGCTAAAAGACTCTCTAATAGATTTAATTCTTTTTTCAATACTATCAAAGTTACCCATAATTTCAGTTCTATATTTTGAAGGATTTTCCCTGATAATTGAATTAGCCATTCCTCTTCCTATAGCAACTACATCTCTACGAACTCCCATAGTTTCAGTTGTTGAATCATAAGGCCCATTAAATAATTGATGAGTCAAACTTTCTGATTTTCTTAAACTTGATATTGTATAAAAATTTGCAAATGTTGCAAGCATTAATAAAACAATAAAAGATATACTTAACTTTCTACTTATTTTTAAGTTTTTCATAACGTCCTCCCTGTAATTTGATTGTTATAGCTTTACTACTTTAAGTAGTTTATTTTCTTACTATACGGATAGTTGTGCATTTTCTTTATATCTGTATAAAATATTCTTTTCGTTATAATTTTATTTAACACTTTAATACTCTTTAATTCTAGAAAAAATCTAAATTTTAGACAAAATTTTCTATAAGAATATAAATAAAAAACACACCGATAAAATCATCAATGTGTTTTTTATTTATATTAATCTATGCTTCCTTTTTCGTGTCACCAGTTATAACAACAGCCTTTTTATCTTTAATAAGACCAGGCTTACATTTAAATGATTTTGAACCTCCTACAAAAAGGTCTATTTCTTCACTCATTTTACTATCTAAAGTTATAACATCTCCTAATCTTAGCTTTAGAAGGTCGTTTACGCTTACGTCTGCATTTCCTAGGCATGCAACTAACTCAGTTTTTACACCATCAATTTTTTTATATATTGCACTTGTAAATTCAAAATCATATTCTTTGTCCTTACCTATAAAAAGTCTCTTTGGCTCTAATTGATCTACTACAGGCTCTAAACAACTATATGGATTACAAAAACTCATTTTACCTATTTCTTCATTGCCATCCATCATTTTCATATGAGAAATAATAACCGATTCACTTATTGGATATTTTCCACTAGATCCCGCGTTAGTATAAACATTAGAAACTTCTCTAGATTCACATCCCTCAAAGATATGCATTTTTGTTAAAAATTCATTTCCTATATATGATATTAATTCTCTATCAACTTCAGTAAGTTCTCTTTTACTATTATCAACTATTCCATCTCCACCAAGTATTAAATCTATAAATGAAAGTGCAACACTTTTATCTAATTGATATATAAGACCTTTTACTAATGGTTGTATTGCATGTTCAATAATTACAGACTCATTTGATATCATATTAATAAATTCTTCATAGTTTGTTTGTTCTATTCTTTCTAATTTACATACTATATTTGGTCTTCTTAATTCATAAGCTACGAATAGATTTATGCTCTTACAAAATTCATCTGATATTACAGATAAAAATCTCATATTGTCTGTAGAGTATCTTTGTGGTTTTTTAAAGTTATATATACTTACATCCTGGTTCATCATATTCTATCATATCTCCTCTCTAGATCTTCTCTTCCTTTATATTCATAATTATTTCTTGTTTATGTTCAAGTGGCATTTAAGTGGCTTATAACAAGCACACATCAAATCCACTATTAACTTCTAAATTAGAAACTAATAGGGGGTTTGATGTATCATATAGATATCTTGCTATAATTTGGTTAGTATCATAAAAGTA
>NZ_JAFFPK010000215.1 GCF_017590215.1 Clostridium sp. CCUG 7971 | reverse complement strand
TTTTATATCAATATTTATCGTATTTTTCTAAATGTTCATTTTTCTTTTCTTTTTTTCTTTCAACTATCTTTACTATTAATAATGCTATGCTCCCAATAACTATCATAAATGGAACTAACAAACCTAATATAAGTAATATTACTCCCATTACTCCCATAAAGCTACCCATTAATATCGTCTTCTATTACAACAGCTGTTCCATATGCTAGCATCTCTGCAGCTCCTTGCATAACTGCTGCAGAAGTTAACCTAAATCCTATTATAGCGTTTGCTCCTTGAGATTTTGCATCCTCTACCATTCTTCCTATAGCTATTTTTCTTGCTTCTACAAGCATTTCATCATACCCAGTAAGTTCTCCTCCTACAAGTTGTTTAAAACTAGCTCCTATATCTTTTCCTATATGTTTTGATCTTATTGTGCTCCCCTTTACTAATCCGACTACCTCAGTAATTTTTTTACCTGGTACATCATTAATCGTTAATATTAACAAATTTATCACTCCCTTCCTATTCTTATTTTAATTGTATCATAAATTCAATTAACTATTTATAATCTACTTTAATAAATAAACTAATTTTTAAATATATATTCATATTATGTAAATTTAGTAACTTTTTATATCTTTTTAAATATGCTGTAATTATGAATACAAAAAACTAAAATAAGCACAAATAAAAAAGAAACCTTAAAGATTTCTTTTTTAATACCTTGCAATTTCTTTAAATAAACTTAAACCACATGAAATGTTTAGTCTAAGATCTTTTGCTTTTTTTAGCATTGATTCATTATAACTTCCATTTTCAAACCAAATATTTTTTATATCTAATAACTCTATCTCATCTAGAATTTCATAGGTTTGTAAAGATAAATTTGTAATAATTACAACATCTATATTATGTGGAACATCTTTTAGGCTTTCATATGTTTGTGCATTTACTATATTGTAGTTATTTTTATTAATACATACTACTTCATACCCCTTACTTTTAAGCATGTCTATTATCTGATCTACTTTATATATTTCTTTTTCATCATCTATAATAATTGCCAAGGAATGATATTTAAGTAAATTCATAAACTTACCCCCAAATAAATACTTCACTAATATAATATGCTTTATATGTCAGAATTTTGCATGATTTATTATTTATTTGCTATATTTATGTTCTTTTAAATAGTTATTAATAGTTGTAAATACGTCTTTAGATTTCATAATAGTGGACATCACTGCAAAATCATCACAATATTTTTTAATTTCATGAATATTCTCTGGAAGTATGCCTCCTAATGCAACTATATTTAAATCAGTAATCATTTTAGCCTCTTTTAATAACTCCACTCCTTTAGGCTTTAATCTTTCTTTACATTTTGTTTCATAGATATGGGATAATATTATATAATCTATTTTTATATCTTCTTTTTTTATTATTTTTTCTACATAAATAATATCTTTAATACTATGTAATGATAACCCTAAAATTTTTTCTTTATTAAATTTGTATTTATTCCTTACAAGATTTTCAAATAAATTTAATGTAAGGTGTATCCCATCAGCATTAGTTTTTTCAAATACATCTAAATTGCTATTTATTATTAAATTTACATTATAATCTTTAATATTTATATATTCTAAAGTTTTCTTTTATTTTTATATATATTT
>NZ_JAFFPK010000214.1 GCF_017590215.1 Clostridium sp. CCUG 7971 | reverse complement strand
ATTACCTAAATTTAGGTAATCATTTTTTTATTTATTATATTATCCCTTGGCTCATCATAGCTTCTGCAACTTTTAAGAATCCTGCTATATTAGCTCCAACTACATAGTTTCCTTTATGTCCATATTCTTCTGCTGCATTTTTTGAAGCTTCAAATATGTTTATCATTATACCTTTTAATTTTTCATCTACTTCTTCAAAAGTCCAAGAAAGTCTCATGCTATTTTGAGACATTTCAAGAGCTGATGTTGCAACTCCACCTGCATTCGCAGCCTTAGCTGGAGCTACTAATATTCCTTTTTCTAGGAAGTATTCTACTGCCTCATTTGTACAAGGCATATTTGCACCCTCTCCAATAGCAAGCACATTATTTTCTACTAATAGCTTAGCTTCTTCTATACTTATATCATTTTGAGTTGCACATGGAAGAGCTATATCACATTTAACAGACCATATACCTTTTTGTCCTTCAAAATATTGACTACCTTCTTTTCTATTAGCATACTCTCTTATTCTTTTTCTTTCTACTTCTTTTATTTGTTTTATTAATTCTATATCTATACCATTTTCATCAATTACATATCCAGCAGAATCACACATCGCAACTACATTAGCTCCAAATTCTTGTGCTTTTTGAGCTGCATATATAGCAACATTTCCAGATCCGGATATAACAACTCTCTTACCTTCTAGTGAATGTTTGTGATAATTTAGCATTTCATTTACAAAGTATATAACACCAAATCCAGTTGCTTCCTTTCTAGCAAGGGAACCTCCATACGTTAATCCTTTACCTGTTAATACTGCTGCGTCATATGAGTTTCTTATCTTTTTATATTGCCCAAATAAAAATCCTATTTCTCTAGCTCCTACTCCTATATCACCTGCAGGAACATCCGTATGTTGTCCTATATGTCTATATAATTCAGTCATAAAACTTTGACAGAATCTCATTATTTCTCTATCTGACTTACCTTTAGGGTCAAAATCTGATCCACCTTTTCCTCCACCAATTGGTAGACCTGTTAAGGAATTTTTAAATATTTGCTCAAAACCTAAGAATTTTATTATTCCTAAATTAACTGATGGATGGAATCTTAAACCACCTTTATAAGGTCCTATTGCACTATTAAATTGTACTCTAAATCCTCTATTAACTTTAACATTATCATTGTCATCAACCCAAGGAACTCTAAACATTATTTGTCTTTCAGGTTCTACTATTCTTTCTAATATACTTTCCTTTATGTATTCTGGATGCTTCTCTAATACTGGCTCTAATGAGTGTAGTACTTCTTCTATTGTCTGATGAAATTCATTTTCTCCTTTATTTCTAACTTTTACATCTTCAATAACTTTGTTAACTACTTCTGCTACATTATATTCCATATTAAGATCCCCCTTATTTAAAAAAACCTTTCTTATTATAGATTTTATTCTTTCGAAAACGTTTTTTCAATATATTTTTGATAAATTTCTAATTATATTTTTTTATATATAAATTATTTATATCTATATTAATACGGCTTTATGTCAATAAATATTACAAAAATAGGATAAGACACCTGTCTTATCCTATTTCCATCATTTTTCCATTGATTGCATAAATAACTTTTTCACATACATTAGTGATATGATCACCTATTCTTTCAAGGTATCTTCCTACAAATAAAAGTCTTACACCTTGATTTATAGTTTCTGGGTTTTCATTCATTATTTTTAAGCAATCTTCATGAATTAGCTCATATAAACTATCTACTTTTTCATCTCTTAGAGCTGTATCATATGCTAATTTTTCATCTTCATTTTCTAGAGCTTCAAGTACCGCTAAAAGCATTTCTCTGCATTCATTTGTCATTTTAGGAATATCTATTAGTTCTTTTATATATGGTTCATTACCTATTTTTAATGTTTCAGCTGCAATATTAGATGCATAATCTCCTACTCTTTCTAATTCTATAGCTATGTTTCCTAGAGCATATACATATCTTAAATCCCTTGCCATAGGTTGCTTTAATGCCATCAATTCAATACTTCTATCTCTTATATATTCTCTTAGTGCATTTATCTCTTCATCTTCTTCTATAACTTTTTTTGAACCTTCTAAATCCTTTCTTAACATACAATCTACAGATGACTCTAAAGCTTTTTCACACCTTTGTATCATTTTTATAGTGTACTGCTTTAAAGTATTTATATCTAGCTCTAAACTCGTATTAACCATCTTAAAAACTCCTTTTAGATTTTGTTATATAGATTTTATCCAAATCTACCTGTTATATAGTCTTCTGTACGCTTGTCTTCCGGGCTAGTAAACATAGTTTTTGTGTCATTAAATTCTACTACTTCTCCATTTAGGAAAAATGCTGTATCATCAGAAACACGTGCTGCTTGTTGCATGTTATGTGTAACTATTACAATTGTATAATCATCTTTTAATGCTTCTATTAATTCTTCAACTTTTAAAGTTGATATTGGATCTAGCGCTGATGTAGGTTCATCCATAAGTATTACTTCAGGTTTCATAGCTATAGCTCTAGCTATACATATACGTTGTTGCTGCCCTCCTGATAAACCAAGTGCTGATGACTTTAATCTGTCTTTTACCTCATCCCATATAGCTGCACCTTTTAGACTCTCTTCAACTATTTTATCTAGCTCTTTTTTATCTCTTATTCCATGTGTACGAGGTCCGTATGCTACATTATCATATATACTCATTGGAAATGGATTTGGTTTTTGAAATACCATTCCAACCTTTGTACGTAACTTTATAACATCTTCACTCTTATATATATCTTCGCCATCAACTTCTATATTTCCTTTTATAGTTACATTATCTATAAGGTCGTTCATTCTGTTTAAAGTTCTTAAAAATGTAGATTTACCACATCCTGATGGCCCTATTAATGCTGTTACTTTATTTTCTTTTATATTCATATTTATTTTTTTTAGTGCTTGGTTATCACCATAAAATAAATCTAAGTCTCTTATTTTTAATTTTATTTCATTATTTGAATTCATTTTTACACCTCGTAAAATTTATTTAATAATTTGCCTTATTTAGTTTCTTTGCAACAACCTTAGCTATCATATTTAATGATAATACTAGTATTATTAAAACAACTCCAATGCTAGCTGCTCCAGATATATCGCCTTTCTCTTTCGTTAGTAAATATGCTTGAACAGTTAGTGTTCTAGCACTATCAAATATTGTACCTGGCATTTGAGCAACCGTTCCTGCTGTTAGTAATATAGCTGCTGATTCTCCTATAACACGACCTACTGATAATATAAGCCCTGATAGTATACCTGGTATAGCACTTGGAAGCACTACCTTATATAAAGTTTGAAACTTTGTTGATCCTAAAGCTAAAGATGCTTCTCTATAGTTTTGAGGCACTGTCTTTAATGATTCTTCTGTAGTTCTTATTATTACTGGTAATATTATTATCGCTACTGTTAATGCTCCTGATAATATAGAATATTTCATATCTAATGTTACTACGAAGAAAATTCCTCCAAATAATCCATATATTATAGATGGTATACCTGCTAAGCTTTCTGTAGCAAATCTTATTGCAGTTACCATTTTTCCTTTTTTAGCATATTCTTGTAAATATATTGCTGATAAAATCCCAATCGGTGTAGCTACCGCTATAGAAAGGACAACCATATATATTGTTGTTACTATCATTGGTAATATTCCACCATCTCCTGATGCAGAATAATCACTAAATAAGAATTTTAGATTTATTCCACCAATTCCATTTATAAATATATATCCTACAATTACAACTAATGTTGCTACTGTAAATATTGCTGATAAATAAATTAATGCTTTTAATATATTTTCTTTTAACTTTCTCATATTAATCTACCGCCTTGTTTGAAAGTTTGTTTAGTATTAAATTTAATATTAATATGAATGTAAATAATACAACCCCAGTTGCAAATAACATCTCTTGATGAGTTCCAAATGCGTATCCCATCTCTAGTGCTATATTAGTTGTAAGAGGTCTTACGCTATCCATTAAAGATGATGGCATAACTGGTGAGTTTCCTGCTACAAGTATTACAGCCATAGTTTCACCTAATGCTCTACCCACTCCTAAAACAACTGCTGCTAATATACCTGATTTAGCTGCTGGTAATATAACTTTAAATATAGTTTCTATTTTTGAAGCACCTAGTGCTAATGATCCTTCTTTATAAGCTCTTGGTACTGCCCTTATCGCTGTTTCTGATACTGATATTATTGTTGGTAGCATCATTATTGCTAAAACTATTATTACTGCTAAAAGACTTTGACCTTTAGCTAAATTGAATGTATTTTGTATAGTTGGTACTATAAATGCTAATCCAAATACCCCATATAATACTGATGGTATCCCTGCTAGTAATTCAACTGCTGGCGATATTATTTTAGCTACTCTCTTTGGAGCAATTTCTGCTATAAATACAGATGTTAGTATACCAATTGGTACTCCTATAACCAAAGCTCCCATTGTAGCAACAATTGAAGCCACTACCATTGATGATATCCCAAATTTATCTGATGTTGGTAGCCAATCACTTCCCATTAAAAATTCAGTAAAAGAGTAACCCTTTGATATAAAAGGAGTTAATCCTTTATAAAATACAAATCCTATTATTAAAAGTAAACTTAAAACTGCTATTAATGCGCTTATAAAGAATATATTTTTAGATATTTTTTCTATAACATATTTATTTTTATTTCCATTTTTATTGTCTCTATGATTTGAACTAACTACTCGAGACTTAACTAACATAAGCAATCGCTCCTTTAAACATTTTTTATTTAATAAATTATTCCTTGTTCCCTACACCTATATAATATAGTTTTAAAGTTAAATCTATATTAGATTTATGTTAAGTAAAAGTAAAATTATTTAACATTATTAACATTAATTACCATATAAGTCGCTTATGTTAAAACCATGTTAAATAACAATAAATTATAGCTTACTTGCAATAAAAAAGACACATATATATGTGTCTTTTTCAGTAGGGTATTTATCTATTTTATGCTTATGAAGCCTTTGCCTTCCATTATTTTTTGACCTTCATCACTTAATATGAAGTCTATAAATTTAGTTCCTTGCTCTGATATTTTACCTTCTGCATTAACTAATATAAATGGTCTTGCTATTGCATATTTACCTGACTTAACATTTTCTGGAGTTAACTCTACACCGTCTATTGTTAATCCATTTACTGCATCATCTACATATCCAAAAGATATATATCCTATTGCATTTTCATTTCCTTCAACTGTAGATTTTATATTTCCTGACCCATCACTTATTTGAGCGTCTTTTATTAACTCTTCAGATTCAAATCCAACTTTTTCTTGGAATCCATCTCTAGTTCCTGAACCATCTTCTCTTGATAAAACTACTATAGGAGCATCTTTTCCTCCTACATCTTTCCAGTTAGTTATTTTTCCTGTATATATATCTTTTACTTGTTGTAAAGTTAAATCTTTTACTTTATTATTTTTATTAGTTATAAGTGATATACCATCAAGTGCTATTTCAATTTCTTTTAATCCTGCATTTTTTTCTTCTTCTTTAATATCTCTTGATGCCATTCCTATTTCAGAAGTTCCTTCTATTGCATTTTTTATTCCTGCTGATGATCCAACTTGTTGTATTTCTACTGTAACACCTTCATTTTTAGCTTGAAACTCTTCTGCTATTACTTCCATAACTGGTCCTACTGAAGTTGAACCTGATACTGTAACTTTAGATCCATCTGATCCTTTATCTGAACTTGATCCACATCCTACTGCTAAACTTCCTACTAATATTGTACTAGCTAAAAGTACTCCTATTTTTTTCTTAAACATATAATGTACCCCCGTTTATATTTAAATTTTATTATTTTCATGTCCTTCACAATTTATATAATACAGTTGTTATGTTAAGTGAATATTATAAACAGGTTAAGCCAGTGTAAATAATGTTAAGAATGTGTAAAATTCGCTACGCTCATGGCGTCAACGATATAACTTCGCTACCGCTTCAGTTAAATCCGTTACTTAAAATTTACTTCGCTCATGGCGCCAACGATACAACTCCATATTCATTCAGTTACATCCCTTGCTTAAAATTCGTTTCTCTCACAATAAAAAATGAGCATTATAAATTTAT
>NZ_JAFFPK010000213.1 GCF_017590215.1 Clostridium sp. CCUG 7971 | reverse complement strand
AGCATGTCTTGAGTCAACACCTAACTTTATGTGTGCTTCTACAGTTTCATCAAACTTAGCAGTAGCAACATCTACAACTAATGATACAGCTTCTGTTGCATCATATAATCTAGTTCTATCAACTTTACTTAAAGCTTCTACGTATTTTTTACCTTTTTTAGCCATTTTAAATGTCCTCCTTGTGGTTATTTTCGTTAAAACCTCCCACTTCTTATGACGAAGTGTCTAATTTTATAAAATTAGTCTTCTATAACGATACCCATACTTCTTGCAGTACCAGCTATCATACTCATAGCAGTTTCTACTGAAGCAGCATTTAAATCAGGCATCTTTAATTCAGCTATTTCTCTTACCTTAGCAGAAGATAAAGTAGCAACTTTCTTCTTGTTAGGTTCTCCTGAAGCTGAATCTAATCCAGCAGCTTTCTTTAATAAAACAGCAGCTGGTGGAGTTTTAGTTATGAAACTGAATGATCTATCTTGGTATACAGTTATAACAACTGGTATTATCATTCCAGCTTGATCTGCAGTTTTAGCATTGAATTCTTT
>NZ_JAFFPK010000212.1 GCF_017590215.1 Clostridium sp. CCUG 7971 | reverse complement strand
TTAATATTAAAGCTATTTTTTGATTATTTTTTAGTTACAGCAGGAGTACCAAAGTTAGGTCTGATAAGTTCGGTATCTGGTGGTGTAATAAATGTGATTTTAGACTATTTATTTATGGTTGTATTTGATATGGGTGCATTAGGAGCAGCTCTTGCTACTTGTATGAGTTATGCAATTCCTGCTATGGTTGGAATAGTTTACTTCTCAAGAAAAAGTAATATATTATGCTTTACAAAGCCTAAGTTTAATATGAAATTAATTTTAGATAGCTGTATGAATGGTTCTTCAGAAATGGTAACTCAAATGTCAGGTGCAGTTACAACATTTTTATATAATATAGCTATGATGAGGTTTTTAGGTGAAGATGGTGTAGCTTCTATTACAATAATACTTTATGTGCAATTTTTACTAAACTCAGCTTATATAGGATTTACTTCAGGTGTATCACCTCGTATAAGCTATAATTATGGTAGTAAAGATGAAGTTCAGATAAAAAAATTAGTTAAATATAGTTTCACAATTATATCTGTATTTGCAATCTTTGTATTTATATCATCTAGATTTTTCTCAGATACTATAATAAGTGTGTTCTCTCCAAAAGGAACTAACTTATATAATATCGCGTCAAATGGATTTATGATATTTTCATTTAACTTCTTAGTTGTTGGTATAAATGTTTTTACATCTGGGAATGTTTACAGCTTTTTGCAAATGGTAATGGTGTCTGCACTACTTTTCCCATTTCTTAGAACTTTTTGTGTTATT
>NZ_JAFFPK010000211.1 GCF_017590215.1 Clostridium sp. CCUG 7971 | reverse complement strand
AAAAAACTAAGGAGGGTAAAATAATGAGAATAAACACTAATATGAATGCTATGATAGCATTAAACCAAATGGGTAAAAACGTAGGATTATCTGGTAAGTCAATGAACAAATTATCTTCAGGAGAAAGAATAAACAAAGCTGGAGATGATGCAGCAGGTCTTGCAATATCAGAAAAAATGAGAAGTCAATTAAGAGGATTAGAACAAGCATCTAGAAATACTCAAGATGGTATATCAGTAGTTCAAACAGCAGAAGGTGCTATGGAGGAAGTTGGAAACATAGCTCAAAGAATGAGAGAATTATCTGTTCAATCTGCAAATGAAACTAACACTTCAGAAGATAGAGCTAAGATAACAGAAGAATTATCACAATTACATGATGAAATAAATAGAATAGCTGATTCAACTGAATTCAATAAGAAAAACTTATTAAACGGAACTGATTCAATAGGAAAAACTATAGATGTTAAGATGGAAGCTGCAGCTGCTGATAAATACTCTGTAGATGGTATAAAAGAATTAGGTCTTAAAGGAGATGTTGAATTAACTTCAGCTGTTTCTGCAGGTAAAACTAAATTAACTCTTAACGTTGGAGCTGATGTATTTGAATTAGATTCACTTACTGCTCTTGGTGGTACTGCTGGTGCTATTGGTAAAGGAGAATATACTTTAAAGAAAGCTACAGGAGAAACTGTAAAAGTTACTTTAAAAGAAGATATAGCAGCACCTTTAGCTAAAACTAAAATAGCAGTGTCAGCTGAAGCAGATATAAAAGGTCAATCTATAAACTTACAAGTTGGAGCTAACACTACAGATTCTCAAAAACTTAATGTTAAAGTGCAAAATGTAAATACAGAAACTTTAGGATTAGGTGCTGATAAAAAAGCTATAGAAAAGATGAACAAAGAAGGAAATGATGGAACTGTTGCAGCTAGAGCTATGATAGATTCTTTAGATAAAGCATTAGAAACAATAAACACTTCAAGAGCTAACTTAGGAGCAACTCAAAATAGATTAGAAACTGCTCAATCTAACTTAAGTACTTCAAGTGAGAACTTAACAGCAGCAGAATCAAGAATAAGAGACGTAGATGTTGCTAAAGAAATGATGAACTTATCTAAGTTAAACTTATTAACTCAAGCTTCTCAAGCTATGATGGCTCAAGCTAAAGCTCAACCAGAAGGTGTAATGCAATTATTAAGATAATTGTATCTATAATTTAACAAAAATAGACATAATTTTAAATTATGTCTATTTTTTTATTTTGATATTTAATTTAATTATAAAGAAAAATTAAATATTTTAATAAAAAGCGTAAAGTTTTATTAATATATGTCGATATATTATATTGTAAGGGATACTTAACTAAGTATTTTTACATAAAT
>NZ_JAFFPK010000210.1 GCF_017590215.1 Clostridium sp. CCUG 7971 | reverse complement strand
TAACCTATAATATCTCTTAGAAAAAGCATTAAGACCTACATCGCTTAGAAAAATTATTTCAAATTTTTAAGGATATAATTATGGATATATTAAATGAAATATTAAAATATAAGAGTATGTCTATTATAGGAAACTATAAAAATGTAGGTAAAACAACAACTCTAAATTATATATTAAAAGAATGTATAAATAAAAATATAATATTAGGGCTTACATCAATAGGTGTAGATGGAGAAGGTGTAGATGTTGTCACTAAAACGCAAAAACCTAGAATATATGTAAATAAAAATACTATAATAGCTACAGCTAATAGTTTGGCCTTAAATAGTGATATAACCAAAGAGATACTAGAACTTACAAATATAAGCACACCACTAGGAAATATAGTTATATTTAGATCCTTAAGCGATGGATATATAGAACTTGCAGGTCCATCTATAAATACTCAAATAAAATACATTTGTGAAAGATTAAATCACTATGGTGCAGATTTAAGTATAGTTGATGGAGCTTTATCTAGAAAGACATTAGGCTCACCATCTATAACAGAGTCTACAATATTTTGTAGTGGAGCTGTAATAAATAAAGATGTAAATAAGGCAATAGAAAAAATCATATATGAAGCTAACATCTTAAATATTGATAAAATCAATGATGAAAAGTTTTATGAAATCTATGAAGATATGAAAGAATATAAGGTTAGTTTAGTAAATAAAGATTATTCATACAAATGCCTAAATATAAATACAACTCTAAATTCTTATAAAGAAATTATAGATAGTGTAGGTGAATTTACTAAGTATATAGTTGTAAATGGAATAGTTACTAATAATTTTATAGATGGTCTTATAAAAAGTGGTAGTAACTATAAAAATATAACTATATTGGTTAGTGATAGTACAAAGATATTTTTGGATAAGACAAATTTTGATAAGTTTATAAAGCTTAAAGGAAGTATTAAGGTCATAAATAAAGTTAATCTAATTGGGTTAAGTATAAACCCAACATCAATAGAAGGATATAGCTTTGATGATAAATATTTTATAGATAGTATACAAAGAAAAATTAATATAAAAGTATTTAATATTATGAATCTTTAAAGATTAATACTATATAATCCAAACTGCTAAACTTGAGCAACGGACGCAGTCGTTTGAGCCACGTGTGGGCGAACTACTTGAGCGACATGAG
>NZ_JAFFPK010000209.1 GCF_017590215.1 Clostridium sp. CCUG 7971 | reverse complement strand
TTTAATATATTTAGTAAGTATGCTATTTATTTTATTGGAGGTGCTTTAATGGAAACAAGTAATTTTAATAATGAAAGGATTTTATGCTCTATTAACTGCTATAAAACGGTAAAAAACTCTGAAGTAGCAATAAACTTTATAGCAAATTTATTTTCAGAAGGGGTTGCAGGTTCTGTTGCAAGTGATTTTAGACTAACTCTAACTGAAGAAAATTTATATATAGAAGCCATAAATTACTGTGCTTGGGGTGGTTTACCCGAAGTTAGGTCTGTAGAAAAAATTCCTAGAACTAATATAAAATCATTTAATGTTAAATCTATAGATTCTAATGAAGTTGTTGAGTTAACTACTACTCAAAATAAAATTATAGTTTTTATAAGAGATAATGAAAAAAATGATAATTTAGCTTTAAAAATGTCTAGTATTATCTAAACAATTTATTTATTATATTTATCCTATCATCTTAAGTTTTAAATCAGCTTAGTTCTTAAGTATATACCATCTCTTTTTATTTAGAAAATATTTTTAAAATGCAAAATTAATACCTAATGGGGGGTGAAGTTGTTATGAAAAATAAGTTTTTTTCATACACTTTTGAACTAATGATACTATCCCTAGGTTGCTTTATAATGTCAGTTGGTCTTAATATGTTCTTAGAACCATACACAATAGCATCTGGTGGACTTACAGGTCTTGCAATTGTACTTAAAAGTCTTTTTAATACTCCTTTATGGCTTATAAATTTAGTTTTTAATATACCTTTATTTATATTCGGTGTTAAAATTCTTGGAAAATCTGATGCAATAAAAACTTTGATAGGAATTCTTTTACTTACATTTTTCCTAGGACTTACACAACCTCTAACTACTACTTTTAATACTAATGATATTTTATTATCTGCTATTGCAGGTGGAATTGTACTTGGTATAAGTCTTGGAATGTTATTTAGAATAGATGCTTCAACTGGTGGTACTGAACTTGCTTGTCTTATTTTAAATAAGATATTTCCATCTATTAGTATTTCAGTATTTATGTTTATAATCGATGGTACTGTAATTCTTTTAGCTGGAATTGTTTCTAAAAATATTGAAACAGCTTTATATGCTACAATATCTTTATATATTTCAGTTAAAATATCTGACGCTATTGTTGAAGGATTTGATTTTTCAAAATCCTTTATTATCGTTACTGATAAGCCTAATATAATTGGAAACTCTATTATGGATAATTTAGGAAGAGGAATTACTTTTTTAGAGGGTCGTGGTGGATATTCTAATGATAAGAAAGATGTTTTATTAGTTGTAGTTTCTAGACGTGAGGAGGTTATTCTAAAAAAACTTGTTAATGAAATTGACCCTATGGCATTTATTATTATAAATAATGCTCATGAAGTACTGGGAGAAGGATTTAGTAGAAAAGCATAAATTTTGTTTAATCCCCTAATGATTTGTGTATAAATTAAAATATAAATTATTAGGGGGCAAATTATGCAAAAATATTTTAAATTATCAACATTTTATTTAATACTAGGATTAATATTAGGGGTGTTTTACAGAGAGTTTACAAAACTAAATAATTTCACAGACCCAACAACTTTAGGATTACTTCACGCTCACACTTTAGTTCTAGGATTTGTATTTTTTATATTAGTCTTATTACTTGAGAAAAACTTTGAAATTTCTAAAGTTAAAAATTTCAAATTATGGATTATAACTTACAACATAGGACTTATATACTTACTTTCTACTTTAACATTTAGAGGCATTTTAGAAGTTAATAATTCTGACTTTGCCGGCCTTAGCCACATAGCTGGCCTTGGACATGCTATTTTAGGAATATCTTTAATCTGGTTTATTGTAATAGTTAATAAATCTTTAAAAAATTATGACTTATTAAAAACTTCTAAAAATAAATAATAAAAA
>NZ_JAFFPK010000208.1 GCF_017590215.1 Clostridium sp. CCUG 7971 | reverse complement strand
AAAAAAGTTGACAAAGTTAAATAGCTTTGGTAAACTAAGGAAGTTGAAAAATAAGCGCCAACATGGTTGCTTAAAATGAACTTTGAAAATTAAACAGTAGGTTAATTTATAGAATTTGAAACAACCAAACAAAGCCAGATATATAACAGTATCTGAGCCCAAGTCAAAACTTATATTTAAGAGTTTGATCCTGGCTCAGGATGAACGCTGGCGGCGTGCCTAACACATGCAAGTCGAGCGATTTCCTTCGGGAAAGAGCGGCGGACGGGTGAGTAACGCGTGGGTAACCTGCCCTGTACACACGGATAACATACCGAAAGGTATGCTAATACGGGATAACATGAGAGAGTCGCATGGCTTTCTTATCAAAGCTCCGGCGGTACAGGATGGACCCGCGTCTGATTAGCTAGTTGGTAAGGTAACGGCTTACCAAGGCGACGATCAGTAGCCGACCTGAGAGGGTGATCGGCCACATTGGAACTGAGACACGGTCCAAACTCCTACGGGAGGCAGCAGTGGGGAATATTGCACAATGGGCGAAAGCCTGATGCAGCA
>NZ_JAFFPK010000207.1 GCF_017590215.1 Clostridium sp. CCUG 7971 | reverse complement strand
TTCAGTACTATTTTTTATTTTTATTATCTAGATATGAAAGTTTCACAACTTGCATTACTGTCATTATTTATATGAACTTGATCAGCCTTACATAGCTCACTTTCATTATATTTACAATTAGTAGCTTTACATTTTATATTGTTTGTACCTACACAATCACATTCATTAGCAGAACTTGTAAATCCAGCACTAGCTTTATCTACATAAGATGAACAATTAGTATGTCCAGTAGTAGTAGCTTGACGTCCATCTACATTTATACCTCCTGCAAAACATCCTCCAGCATTGTTATGGGCACAGCTAGTAGCCGAACAGTTTAAATTACTATTTATCATTTTAAAATACCTCCTACAAATTTATTTCTACCTTAGTATGTGGAGATAAATTATTTTTTATAACAAGTATTATTAATTATTTAGCAATACAATCAGAACAGACAACGAAAACATCATCTAAATTTTCGCGTCCAAATTTTTTATTAACATGGTGGACTTCTAAATTATCACTTGAGCCACAAAGAACACATTTATTATTGTAATAAGACAAAGCTTTTTCTTTAAATAATTTAAAGTGGATAGAGTTTAAATAATTATCGTAATTTATTTTTATACAAGCTTCTAGATAATTAATATATAGGTTGTCTAAATCCTCGGTAGTTAAAGTACTATTCTCTGGAGAAAAAAATTCGCAATGTTTATTTGACTCTGGCAAAGCATCAAGCATTATACATTTTATACTATATTGATAATTTTCATCTGGACCATCTAAAGAAAGATGAGTGCAAAAAGAGCAACATTCTTTAGGTAAGCTTTCTTCTAATTCGTTAATATTAATATTCATAAACAACCTCCCCTAAATATTTCAATTAATTTTATCAACGTATTATATTTATATTAAAAAATATAGACAAGTATTCTATAAATAAAGGATTTGTATAAAAAACAAAGTATTATTAAATAAAGATGTTAAAAAATATTATAGGGTGATTAGATGCAAGTTTATAATTTTGATAAAATTAGAAAAGATGTTAATAATGATTTAATAAAAAGAGAAGCTGAAAATAAAAAAAGGTATTATTTTCAGCTTAATTTATATGAAGAGAATAATTTATCTTTTAGAGATGATATTTACAATATAGAAAATAAAAAAGAGATTATAATAAAAACATTCGAAAATAAATTGATAGGCAATAATGAAAAAAAAATTTAAAAAAAACTAAAGTATTAACTGATATTGAGTTTAAATACAATATTTTTAGAAGCTGTCAATTTAATAATATTAAATTTAACAATTGTTCTTTTTTAGGAACGACATTTTTAAACTGCAATTTTAAAAATATATCTTTTGAAAATTGCTTTTTCTATAATTCAAATGGAGATATAAGTATATTTAATAATAAAAGTAAATTTAAAAACTGCTACTTTAAAAGTTGCTATATGGAAAATAGCGTATTTCAAAATGTTAATTTATATAATGTGAGCTTTATACATACAAATTTAAAAAACTCAATATTTAGTGACATATACATGGATAAAGTCTATATAACGGATTCTGATTGTAGGTCGTTAAAAATTTTAAATCCAGATATAAATGAATTTAAGTTTGATGATAACTTTTTAACTAAGTTTGATGAATATACATTTATAGATAAAATAAAAGTCGATAGAAATTATAAAAAGACATATGAAGTAGCTTCTAAGGTATATATGGAATTTGCTTCAAAGTTTGAAGGAAACCGATTAATGAATAATCATGGAGAGTATTATTATATGTCAAAATGTATGGAAAAAAGGTCTTTAAGCGGTATAAATAAAATTAAATCATCTATATTTTGGATGTTATGTGGATATGGTGAAAGGCCAACCTATGCACTTATAACCTCTTTAGAGATAGTATTGGTATTTGCTATTATTTATATGATTACAGGGATTAGTGTGGGAGGATATATTATAGATTATAAATTGGCATTAGAATATGGACTTGCTATGCCTGATTTAATATCAGATTTTATGCAGTCTCTTTATTTTAGTATAGTTACATTTACAACTGTAGGATATGGAGATATAACACCGATTGGAAGTAGTATTTTATTATCGGGAATAGAAATGCTTTTAGGAGTTACTATGGTAGGGGTATGGACGGCTACTTTAGCTAGAAAAATAACTAGATAAAAATTACCGCCAATACGTTGCTAAAAAACCTGATTAAATATTT
>NZ_JAFFPK010000206.1 GCF_017590215.1 Clostridium sp. CCUG 7971 | reverse complement strand
TAAGAGTTTCTTTTTTTAGTATTTTGTTTTTTTCTTTACTTTTACTTCTGCCAAATAAACAAGTCCATTTCCTTGTACTGCTCTTGAATAATCTAATACTTTGGTATGTTTAATTAACTGAGCATATAGTTCTCTTTGGTTTAAATTTCTTTGAAACTCTTTTTTAGACCAATTTTTAAGAAGAGCTAAACTTCCACTTACATGTGGAGTTGCCATACTTGTTCCACTTAATATAGCAAATTGATTATTTGGATAAGTTGACAATATATTTACACCTGGTGCAACTACATCAACAGCTAAATTTGCATTACTAAAACTAGCAGGAACTCCTTTTTTATCAACTGCTCCAACTGATATTACATCCATATAAGCTGCTGGATAAGAGTATTCAAAGTCATTAGAGTTTCCATCTCCATCATTTCCTGCTGCACATACAACTAAAATATGTTTGTTTATAGCTTCTTTTACTGCCTTTTCTAATTTTTCACTATTTTGTGACATCCCAAGTGACATGGATATTATATCTACATTTTGCTCAATCGCATAATAAATAGCATTTACTACCCAGCTTAACTTACCTGATCCAGTTTTATCTATAGCTTTTAATACATAAATCTGAGCATTTGGCGCTACTCCAACTATGGTATTATTTCCTCCATTAGCAGCTATAGTTCCAGTTACATGTGTTCCATGTCCAACTCTATCTATAACTATATCTGATTTTTTTCCATCTTCATCAGTAAAGTTTTTAACACCTACTATATTATTTTTAAGACTTTCATGGTTAATATCACAGCCTGAATCTATTACGGCAACTTTCACACCTTCGCCCATTTGAGACTCTTCCCATATACTTTTAGCTTTTATCATATCTACTCCATATGGGGCTTTTGTATCTTTTCTTCTAACTTCTCTATCTAAAGTAAATGGAATTAATTTCACAGTTAAATCTTCTTGTTTTATCTTCAATATAATCACTCCAAACTTGTTTTATATTTAATTATATATATTTGAATTGATTATTGTGAATACTATCTCTTTTTAAATAACTTTCTATATTTGATATTATCTTCTTTTCATCCTTTTCATTTATATCTATTTCATATAAATATAAATCTTCTTCACCTTCTATTTTGTATACCCCTTGTACTATTTTTTCATCTTCTATAACTACTTCTAATTTAGCTTTAAGCGGTAAATAGAAAGTA
This sequence comes from Clostridium sp. CCUG 7971, assembly GCF_017590215.1. Classification (GTDB taxonomy): domain Bacteria; phylum Bacillota; class Clostridia; order Peptostreptococcales; family Peptostreptococcaceae; genus Faecalimicrobium. The sequence continues at coordinate 5,894 of NZ_JAFFPK010000206.1, read as the reverse complement.
CCTATTTTTTCTTTTTTATCTTCGTTCCATTCTCCAACATATTTATATAACTCACAAGTATATGTACCTATCCCATCTCTTTTTCCATTTTTAAAATCTCCTTCATAAATACTTTTATCATTATATGTATACCTACCTATTCCATCAAATAAATCGTCTTTGAAATCTCCTTCATAAACTTCATTTGTTCTAAATTTATATATGCCCTTTCCTCTCTTTAATCCATATTTAAATTCTCCTTCATATATATTCCCACTAGATTCTGTATAGCATCCGTGCCCATGAAACACATTATCTTTAAACTCTCCTATGTATTTACTACCATCTTTATATCTATACTCTCCCTTTCCATTTATCTTTGAACCTTTAAATTCTCCTTCATATACATCTCCATTTGATTTTATTAGTTTGCCTTCCCCACACTGTAAATTATTTTCCCACATACCACTGTATTTACTGCCATCTTTATAGTATAAAACTCCCTTGCCATTTTTTTTATTATTTTTAAAATAACCTTTATATATATCTTTATTAGTGTGAGTATACATTCCTAATCCTTCAATTATCCCATATTTAAAATCTCCACTATATACTGCTCCGTTGTTATATGTATATTTTCCTACACTATGCATCATATCATCTTTCCATAGACCCTCATATCTTTCTTTATTAGAAAATATACATACTCCAAATCCATTTTTCTTACCGTTTATTAATTCTCCTTTATACCTATCTCCATTATCATAATTTATTATTTTTTCTCCATTTAAATTATACTCTTCTTTATAATCGTATTTATCTTTTTTATTTTTTATTTTCCCTTCTAAATTAAATTTATAACCTTCTAAGCTTCCTCTTGACATTGTTTTATTTTTATTCTTTTTAAATGTAAATATGAATTTTATTAAAATAGTTACTATAAATACAGCCCATAAACAAATAAATACCTTCAATATAATAGTTATATAATTCAGAATTTGTTCCATAATTTAATTTGCCTCCTTTCTATATATAATTTATATTTAGCAACTACTAGCTTTAGACTACTTGATACACAATTTAAAAGCTGTTAATAAAATAATTTTATTAACAGCTCTCTTCTAAGAAGTCTCTACAATTTATATTCTCATAACTTAAATCTTCATCAAATAAGTTTATAATATTATTAAGCTCTTCTTTATATTCAGTTTCATTTAATTTATAAAGCATTAAATCTTCTAAAATGTCTTTCATATCAAAATAAAAGTTTTCTAATAAATACATGTATCCTATATTTATATCTTTTATATTTTCTAAAATATCTAATTTTTTATTTATATCCCTAAGTACATCTATATTATATATATCAATATCCTTTATAGTTTCAACATATAATCTTATAGTTTTTAATACTTCAATAGACATATCTAATTCATTATAGTTCCCTTCGTTTTTATAAAAATATTTTTTATATTCTTCAAATTTTTCTTCTAATTTTTCATTAATTATACTAAATGGTGGTTTAACTATATCTTGTATTACTAATATATCTCTAATATTTTCATTATTTTCTAGTGCATCATCTAATATATATAAATTATAAGCATCGTATAGAGGGTCATGTGCATCTCCTAAAAACTCAATGTTAGCGCATCCCAATAAGTTTTTTAAAGAAATATAATTCATGCACCTTATTCCATTAGATAAATACTTATCCTTTATATCTACAAATAAATTTCTAATGTTATTTATAAAACGTGGATGATTGTGTTTTTTCGCACTTTTTTTATCAGTATTATTAAAACATGTTAAATCTAAACTCCCAAATGTATATATGCCCTCAATTTGCGAAAATGTCCCTAACCATTTTTTAAACTTCCTCATAACAATCTCATAAGTAGGTGCTTTTGTTAAGTCATCTTGAGTTATATGAGTTAGTTCTTCTATATGTGGATATATATGCATATTACCAACTGGTTTTATTAAAGATTTGAACTCTTCTATTTCTCCAGTGTCCGTATCATACTTTATTGCACCTATAGCTATTATATCTGCATCTAACATATCTCTTTTATTTTTAGAACTTGGCATATTCATTTCAAAGTCTATATATATTTTTTTCAATATAAACTCACCCCTTCTAAGTACATCTAATTATATTTTATCATTTTTATCTATACATAGTAAAAAACCGTTGAATTTTTCATCAACGGTTTTATAATTTAACTATTTATTCATATTTTTCCATGAAAGAATGCTTAACTCCATCTTCTTGCCATCCTAACACTGAATCTATATTAACATTTTCAGCTGCTTTAAATATAGATTTTTCTACATCTTTAAATTGTGGCTCTAAACTCTTTATTAAATCTTTTATTTCATATCTCTTATTACCTGTCTTTTTAGCTGCAACCATGCAAGCACAATTTAATGGCCATATACCACTATTTTGTATAAATCTTACTATATGTTCTTCTCTTATATAGTAAAGAGGTCTTATTATTTGTATACCATCAAAGTTTGTAGAATTTAACTTAGGTAACATAGTTTTAAAGTTTCCAGCACACAATAAATTAAGCATTGTTGTTTCTATAACATCATCATAGTGATGCCCAAGTGCAAGTTTATTACATCCTAGTTCTTCAGCTTTAGAATATAATGCTCCCCTTCTCATTCTAGCACACATATAGCAAGGATAATCTTTAGCTATTTCATCAGCTATTTCAAATATTCTTGAGTCAAATAAATGTATTGGTATATCTAAATACTCACAGTTATCTATAAGTAACTTTCTAATATCTTCATGATACCCTGGATCCATTGCAATAAATTCCACTTCAAAGTTAACTTGTCCATGTCTTTTTAATTCTTGAAACATTTTTGCCATAAGTAAGCTATCTTTTCCGCCAGATATAGCTACTGCTATTTTATCTCCTTCTTCTACTAGTTTATAATCTCTTATAGCTTTTATAAATTTTGACCATAAATGTTTTCTATATCTTTTTATTACACTTCTTTCTATTTCTTTTAATGGCTGTCTTTCATCAAAAGGTACTATAATCTCACAGCCTTTTCCTGCTAATTCGCTCATTTTATCACCTCATTATTATGCAAACATGCAAATTATTTTATCATATATTCTATTCTTAGTTCAAGTGATACCTAAATTAATCTATTATTATTTATTTTGTACTCTTATTATTTGTCAATTAAAAGATATGCATCCTTTTTAGGAACAAAATTTACTTGTACGAATAATATATATTAGATAATTATTATCTAACTTTTAATTTAGGAGGAATATTCAATGCAAAATGACAACAGGGGCGTTTCTCAAAACTGTGGATGTTCTCTTGCAAGACCTTATGTAAATGATCAGGTTTTTACAAAAATGTATAATCCTTGTGCTGCCTTGCAACACGGAACTTTATTTCCAGAATTATACTTATGGGAATCTTTAATGTACAACAAAGACCTATACTCTACACCTATAATAAAAAGATCTGGAGGTAAAAAACAATGAGAAAAGAATCTAGAAGAGAACTTTTATTAAGAATACAAGAATTATGTTTTGCATGCTTAGATATGAATCTATACTTAGATACACATCCAGAAGATCAAAAAGCTGTAAACACTTTTAATTCATTAAGTAAACAATTTATGCAGGCTAAGTGTGCTTATGAGAGTAAGTATGGACCACTAACAAATTTTGGTCATTCAACAAGTAATTGCAATAATTGGCAATGGGTTTGTCAACCTTGGCCTTGGGATAGAGAAGTTAATTATTAGATATCAAAACTACTGGGAGGATTAATTTTTATGTGGATATATCAAAAAACTTTACAGCATCCTGTTAACCTTAAAGGTGGGGATTTGCAAATGGCGAAGTATCTAATCACTCAATTTGGGGGGCCAAACGGAGAGTTAGGTGCAGCACTTAGATATTTAAGCCAACGTTATACTATGCCTACTGGAAAATCTCGTGCACTTTTAACTGACATCGGTACAGAAGAACTTGCACATGTTGAAATGATAGCTACTATGGTTTATCAATTAACTTATGACGCTACTCCAGAACAATTAAGAGCTGCTGGACTTGGTTCAAGCTATGCTCAAAATGGTTTTGGAATATTTCCATCAGATGCTAATGGTGTTCCATTTAGTGCGTCTACAATAGCTGTTATGGGAAATCCAGTTACTGATTTACATGAAGACATGGCAGCTGAACAAAAAGCTTTAGCAACTTATTATCAACTCGTAAATCTAACTGATGACGCTGATATAAAAAATGTACTAAAATTCTTAGGCGAAAGAGAAATAGTTCATTACCAAAGATTTGGTGAGGCTTTAATGGATGTATATGACTTTGAAGAAAGTCAAAAATTATTTTAATATTTTCTAAATATATGTCGCCAACGAAGTTTATAAATAAACATGTTGGTGACATATTCATTTAATAAATAAAATATAAAAACCTCCTACAATATGTACTTATAAGAGGTTTTTATATTTTATTTATTAAGTTAAACACGATAGTTCTCCTTTGAAGTATTTATTGCATAATATTTATTTAATTATTCAAACGAATATTTCATATGAATTTATCTTTTGTATACATTCATTATTCAGCATCGTAATCTGGTGTATAATCATATTCTAATTCGCTTTCGTAATCAAGGTATATTAAATCTAAACTATTATCCATAATTTTGCCTCCTAAATTTTTTATAGCTTAAAATTTGAAAGTTTATCTAATATTCTTTCATTTTACAATATTATATGCAGTTATTTAACTAAAATTTCCATTTGTTACAAAATTGTTTATGTGTTTTTTAATTGTGCATTTTACAATATAAAAACTCTCCCTACTACGGTAGGAAGAGTTTTTATATTGTAGATAATACTCTTACTTTAATATCTTCATTTAATATACTAAATCTTGATATATTCTCTATATCCTTAATTAGGTATGATTGTAAGTAATCATTTAAGACTCTTAAAGGCATATATTCATTTCTATCATTAAAGTAACAATTTAAACTTTTTATATATTTTAAATAACATTTATTAATTCTTAATTCTACATATAAAAAATCTGTACTTTCTCTTGATATTTGAAACATCTCTTTCAATCTCATATATGCACATTGGAAATCTTTTGGTAATTCTAAACTACTTAACCTTTCATTTAAAGCTTCTTCGATACTTAAAACTGCAACTCTGTTAATAAATAAATCTATATAATAGCAATTTCTGCTATATTTGAATTGATAAAAATCAGTTACTGGGCCCATTGCTACACTCCTTACACTTTACATCTGATTTTTGACTCTTATATTTATTATTTTCAATATCCCCTGTTATTTATTCATCAATCAGTAATAAAGTTAACTTTGATTATTACATAAAAAAATCTATTTTTACTTTATTAAGTAAAAATAGATTATATAGTCATATATTTATTATAAAACTCTTCTTGCGTTTACATATGCATTATTGTAGTATGCATTCATATCAGATATTATTACTTTCTTTTTACTTGATGATGCATGTATAAATTGTCCATTTCCCATATATATTCCTATATGACTTACTTGTCCATTATTAGATCCATCAGTGTCAAATGATATTAAGTCACCCTTTTTAATATCACTTTTATTTATATATTGACCAAATTTAGCTTGATCTCTAGAAACCCTTGGAATGCTAACTCCTACAGATTTTTTAAATACATATTGAGTAAATCCTGAACAGTCAAAGCTACTTGGACCTTCAGCTCCCCACACATAGGGCTTTCCTAATAATGTTTTAGCAAATTCTATAACCTTGTCTGCCTTTTGACTACTAGGTACATTAGATGATCCTTTGTCACCTAGATATTGGCTTGACATATATCCTATTTTTCCATTATAGCT
>NZ_JAFFPK010000205.1 GCF_017590215.1 Clostridium sp. CCUG 7971 | reverse complement strand
CCCACTGCTGCCTCCCGTAGGAGTTTGGACCGTGTCTCAGTTCCAATGTGGCCGATCACCCTCTCAGGTCGGCTACTGATCGTCGCCTTGGTAAGCCGTTACCTTACCAACTAGCTAATCAGACGCGGGTCCATCCTGTACCGCCGGAGCTTTGATAAGAAAGCCATGCGACTTTCTCATGTTATCCCGTATTAGCATACCTTTCGGTATGTTATCCGTGTGTACAGGGCAGGTTACCCACGCGTTACTCACCCGTCCGCCGCTCTTTCCCGAAGGAAATCGCTCGACTTGCATGTGTTAGGCACGCCGCCAGCGTTCATCCTGAGCCAGGATCAAACTCTTAAATATAAGTTTTGACTTGGGCTCAGATACTGTTATATATCTGGCTTTGTTTGGTTGTTTCAAATTCTATAAATTAACCTACTGTTTAATTTTCAAAGTTCATTTTAAGCAACCATGTTGGCGCTTATTTTTTCAACTTCCTTAGTTTACCAAAGCTATTTAACTTTGTCAACTTTTTTTCTGTTGTTTTTTTCTACTTGTTTGCCCTTTTCTTAAGGACAAGTAATACTATACCATCTTAATTTTATATCGTCAATACTTTTTTAAAACTTTTTTCAATTTTTTTATATAATTTATTTTTAATCGCTATTTTCCTTAGTTCTAGCTTATATTGTGTAATAATTTATTTTTTATTCACTCTTTATTT
>NZ_JAFFPK010000204.1 GCF_017590215.1 Clostridium sp. CCUG 7971 | reverse complement strand
TTCCGGGTATTCAAGGTCCTGAAGGCAAGATTGGTCCAACTGGCCCTCAAGGTCCTAGAGGGTTTGAAGGTCCTGAAGGTCCTCAATTTGTAGGTCAATATGCCTTTTTCTCACAAAGTAATACTTTAAATGCAACTTCTTTAGGTGGAGGATTAAAATTTGATGATCCTACTGGAATTAGTAGTCCTAGAATACTGAATGATACAGGTATAATTTCACTTTTGATTAAAGGTGTTTATAAGCTTAACTATTATGTATACTTTCCGGCTAATTCAACCGTTAATACTACTTTAAGTTTACAAGTAGACAATTCAACAATACCTGGTACAGTATGCAAAGTTGTTAAAACAAATACAAATGTTCCATATATAGCGTCTGGTCAAGCAATATTTACGGTTACTGATTCTTTTGGTTCTGCTCTTAGAATTTCATCTTCAAAAACCTTTTCAATATCTGAAGAAAATGCAACATTAGCTTCTATAAGTATTGTTCAGTTGCAAGCATAATTATCTTTTAAACAAAAA
>NZ_JAFFPK010000203.1 GCF_017590215.1 Clostridium sp. CCUG 7971 | reverse complement strand
TTTATAAGCTTTTAATTTTATTAATTATAAATATAATTTTTTATATGTTTTAAGAAAATCATTTGCTAAGCTATCTACTTTTCCATTCCAATTTTTGCCTTTACCTTCATCTGGGCAATAATTTATCTGTACTGAGTCAACGGATACACCATTATAATACACAGCTCCTTTTGTTAGATAATTTTTAGATAAATGTCTTGCAGTCTGTATTATAGAATCATATTGGCTATTGAACAAACGTCCTTCTGAATTGTCACTGTAAACCTCATATCCAGTTAAATTATTATCTTCTACAGCTCTTCTTGATGTTGCAAATCCACTTTCTAAAGCTACTATAGCAGCCATAGCAAAAGCATTAACTCCATATTTATTTTCTGCATCTACTAAGGCTTTTGATAAATGAGCCATAGTACTTGCACCATTGTAAGTTAACAGAACTGATTTTAATTCTTGTTCTGTTATACCACTAATGGCTGTAATATTTTCTCTTAGATATGTAATATTTTCTTTTCTTAATTTTTCTACTTTTTTTAACTCTAAATCTTTTTGTTTTATTTTTCTTTCTTTTTCTAATTTACTTTGTTCTTTTAATTTTTCAGAATCCGAATTTTCATATTTTATTGATTTTACAACTGTATTTACTTTTTTATTAATAACGCTCATTGAGCTTAAATTAAAATTATCTTCTATGTTACTTACTGATGATGAATTAAAACTTAACATCATAGATGATAAACATATTAAGCTAACTACTCTTTTACTCAATCTCATGTTATTTATCCCCTTTTGAAAAAATATAAAGTATATTATATAATTCACTAAATTATTTCATATTCCCTTCATATAATTTATCGTTGAAATTTCAAAGAAAATTCGAATTCCATTAAAATACTTATTATGACTTTTATTTTTTATCTTTTAGGCTAGTTATTTTTAAAATTAGTTAAATTTCTCTTTTATTCGATTTTTTTATTTGTCGTATATTACTATATTTTTTTATACTCTTTTTAAGCAATTATTTTATAATTATCTAAAAAATTGTACAGTTTGATTACTTGCATCTAATTTACATTTAATTCCAAAAGGTATTGTTATCATAGGCATACAGTGACCAGATTTTAAATTATATATACAAGGCTTATTATATTTTTCTACTCTATCCTTTAGTATTTCTTCTATTGTAAATTCTTCATCATCATCTTTTTGACAGTCACAAAAATCACCAAATATTATTCCTTCGCAATCATCAAACTTACCTGCAAGACCTAACTGTGTCAACATCCTATCTATTTTATAAATTGACTCTCCTACTTCTTCTATAAATATTATTTTTCCTTTTGTATTTACTTCATACTTACTACCAATTGTTGACACTAATAAAGATAAATTTCCTCCTATTAATTTTCCTTCACAACTACCATTTGATATAGTAATTATTTTTTCATTTCTAGGATTTGATATTTCTAATTTGTGACTCATATTTATACTATCTAATAAAGATTTATATGTAAATGAATCCCACTCTAAAACACTTCCAGCCATTACACCATGTATAGTTGCTAAATTAGCCTTTTGATTAAATGCTATATGGAGTGATGTTATGTCTGAAAAACCTACGAAAAATTTTGGATTTGATCTTATAATATCATAATCTATCATATCTAATATTCTAGGAGTACCATAACCTCCTCTTATGCAAATTATGCCTGATACTTCTTTATCTAAAAACATATCTTCTATATCTTTAGCTCTTATTTTATCTTCTCCTGATAAGTATCCTTTATATCTTCTTCTTAAACTTTTGCCAAATTTAACTTTATATCCTAAATCTTTAAACCCCATTTCGATTTCTTCTAAACTATACTTGCTAAATGGACTAGATGGCGCTATTATACCTATAGTGTCTCCTATTTTTAATCCCTTTGGAAATATCATATATTCATCTCCTTCTACATAAACATAATGTTAGCTACTATAACGGCTACTATTATTCCTACTGCATCTGCTATAAGTCCTACTGGTAATGCATGTCTAGTTTTCTTTATTCCTACTGCCCCAAAATAAACTGCTAATACATAAAAAGTTGTTTCTGTACAACCATTTATAACTGAAGCCATTCTACCTATAAGTGAATCTGGTCCATGAACTGTAAATAACTCATTCATAATACCTGATGCTCCACCACCAGATAAAGGTCTCATCATAGCCATTGGTAATACTTCGGAAGGCATACCTATTTTATTTGTAATAGGTGCAAATAAATCAGTTATTAAATCCATCGCACCTGATGCTCTAAATACTCCTATAGCCACTAACATTCCTACTAAAAATGGTATTATTGTTATTGCAGTTGTAAACCCATCCTTTGCCCCTTCTGTAAATGCTTCATATACCTTGACTTTTTTTACAAGAGCATATATAGGTATACTTACCATAAAAAATGGTATAGCATACAATGATATTCCATTTATAATATTTTCAAACATTTATACTCCCCCTAAAATAATTTAACCTTACATATTCTCTATTTTTTTAGATTTATTATTTTTAGAAAATTTCTCAAATATTTTTACAACTATCACTGCCGCTATTGCAGAAATTAATGTTGCAACTAATGTAGGCCCTATTATTTCAGATGGGTTAGCTGATCCCGCTGCAGCTCTATATGCTATAACACTTGAAGATACTAATGTTACAGATGCTGTATTTATAGCTAAAAACATACACATTGCATTTGTAGCAGTGTCTTTTTCTTCATTTAGTGTTTGTAATTCTTTCATCGCTTTTATCCCTAGTGGTGTGGCAGCATTTCCAAGCCCTAGTATATTTGCTGCAAAATTCATAACCATAGCTCCCATAGCTGGGTGATCTTGAGGCACATCTGGAAATAACTTTTTCATTATTGGTCTTAACCACTTACCTATAAGTTGAACCAAACCAGCTTCTTCAGCTATTTTCATAAGCCCTAGCCATAAAGCCATAACTCCTATTAATCCTATAGATAATTCTACTGCAGTTTCTGCATTCGATATGGCGGCATCAGTTACTGCTTGCGTATTACCTGTAAAAACTCCTATTATCACCCCTCCTACTAATAAAGCAAACCATACATAATTTAACACTAAAACTCCCCCTTCTAATATTTTAAATATTAGTTATTTTCTATGTAATCTACTATTTTGTAAACTTTATTGTTTTTCAAGTAAACTCTTGGGACTCTTCTTGAAACTAAAGATAGTATTTCGTTTCTATTTGTTTGAGCAAACTTAGATACATCTAATAACTTTGGTCCATCATTTCCATAAAATATCACTTCATCATTTTCTTTTGCACACTTTACGTTACTTAAATCAATCATACACTGATCCATACACATTTTTCCTATTATATTCGCTTTATAACCATTTACGCTTACAAAACCTTGGTTTGACAATAATCTCGGTATTCCATCACTATATCCACAAGGAATAGTTCCTATTTTTATATTTTTAGGTGCTATAAATGTATAATCATAACTTATACCTTGTCCTCTTTTTATATTTCTTATTTGAGTTATCTTGCTTTTAAATGTCATTGCTGGTTTTAGTTGCATATTAGTTTTTCTGCTGTTATAACCATAAAGGCTAGATCCTACTCTGACCATATCCATATTTAAATTTTTATACTCAACCATACCTATGCTATCGCATATATGCTTTATAGGTATATTTATATCTTTTATACTATCTAGACATTTTTTAAATAGCTCATACTGAGTATAATCGCTTTTTATATCCTTTAGGGCTAAATGAGAATATATACCATCTATATATATATTTGGTAATCTATAAATATCGTGTATTATATTAGATGTATTATTATCTATATCAAATCCAAGTCTGTTAAAACCTGTATTTATTTTTATATGTATTTTAGCAACTTTATTTAAATCTTTTGCAACTTCTGATACTAACTTTACATATGAATATGAAAATATAGTTATAATTACGTCTTCTTTTATAGCTAATTTTATAAAATCACTTGGTATATCTCCCATTACTAATATTTTTGAATTTATATTTTCATTTCTAAGTTCTATAGCTTCATTTAATCCAGCCACACATATATAATCTACATTTTCTTCTTCTAACAATTTAGCTACTTCTACAGCTCCATGACCATATGCATTAGCTTTTAAGACAGCACCTATTTTTACATTTTTATTGATACTTTCTTTTATTTGTATGTAATTATGCTTTATGTAATCTAGATTAATTTCTACCCATGTAGGTCTTAATAGTCTCAATCTTATGCCTCCTTTATTAAAGCTAAATTATATTTACAATTTAGTTCTATATATGTTCCATATTTCTTATTATTAATATATAGTTAAAATCCTTATATATTCCATATTTTTGCTTATATTACCTATTTTTAGCTTTTTATGGTTTATATATTTTTAATTTAATATTAAAATTTATGGAGGAATTAGTATGAAAATTTATCTAAGTGCTGATATAGAAGGAACTTGTGGAATTGTAGACTGGGATGAAACTAAATTAGATAGTAATATAGGAAGCTATCATAGAGATCAGATGACAAAAGAAGTTAATGCGGCTTGCATAGGAGCAAATTTTGCTAATGCTACTAATATTTTAGTTAAAGATGCACATGATAGTGCTAGAAGTATAAATCCATTATCACTTCCTGAAAATGTTAGCATACTAAGAGGATGGACTAGAGATCCTCTTGTAATGATGGCCGGTATTAATAAAAGTTTCGATGCTTGCATTTTTATTGGCTATCATAGTGGATCTAGCAAAAATGGAAATCCTTTATCTCACACTATGCATTGTGACTATGACTATATAAAAATAAATGGAAATATAGTAAGTGAATTTACTATAAACTCATATACTGCCGCTTATTTTGGAGTACCTATAGCTTTTGTCAGTGGTGATGAAATGCTTTGTAATGAAGTAAATAAAATCAATCCAAATATTATTACTGTACCAGTATCAAAAGGTATTGGAAATGCATCTATATCTATTCATCCTAATTTAGCATTAAATAAAATAAAAGACGGTGTTAAAAATGCATTAACAGGAGATTTATCTAGACATATAATAAAGTTACCTGATAAATTTGAGATAGAAATAAAGTTTAGACAACATTATAAAGCCTATAAATCTTCTTTTTATCCTGGTGTAAAACAGATTAATTCTCAAACTATACAATTTAAAACTGATGATTACTATGAATTTTTAAGAATGCTTTTCTTTTTATAAAAATAGACACTATACCATATGGTATAGTGTCTATTTTTATAATTTATAATACATTCATAGTTACTATTGGCTTTCTTAATATATAATCTTTATCAAGCTTTATATCTAATTTCATTTTTACTATTTGCTTTGCACGAGGTGCAGATTCTATTGGTTCTCCATTTTCATCGTACATTTCTTCAATAGTACTAAACATAGTTTCTTTATAAGGTCCTATTATTTCTATTTTATCTCCAACATACATTTTATTTCTTTGTTCTACTGTGTGAAGTCCGCTCTCTTCATCATAATTTTTTACAATACCTATAAAATCATAATTTCTTATATATGATGCAGATTTGTAATTATGAGCATTAGAATCTGGTCTATCTAAATAGAACCCTGTGCTATAATCTCTATGACTTCCTTTTTTTAATTCTTCTAGCCACATAGGATTAAATTTCCAATTCTCAGGGTCTGCATAATATGCATCTATTGCCATTCTATAAGCCCTAACTGTTGTAGCTACGTAGTAAGAAGTTTTCATTCTACCTTCTATTTTAAGGCTCGTTATACCACTTTCAAATATCTCTGGTATATACTCTATCATACATAAATCTTTTGAGTTAAAGAAGAATTCTGGATCTATTCCTTCAACTACTGGTTCATATTCTCTTGGCGCTTTTTCTTCCACTAATGTATACTTCCATCTACATGATTGTGCACATGAACCTCTATTTGCGTCTCTTCCTGTTGTATAATTACTTATTACACATTTTCCAGAATATGACATACACATAGCCCCATGTACAAATGATTCTATATCCATATCTTTTGGACAATTATCACTTATTTCTTTTATTTCCTTAAATGATAATTCCCTTGCCGTAACAATTCTTTTAGCTCCTAGATTATACCAAAAATTTGCTGCATCTGAATTTGTTGTACTCGCTTGAGTACTTATGTGTATTTCCATATTTGGAACTATTTTTTTTACCATAGTAAATACACCCGGGTCACTTACTATAACTGCATCAACACCTATTTCTTGAAGGTCTAATAAATATTCTTCAATTTGAAGGAATTCGTCATTTCTTGGTATTATATTCATAGTAACAAAGACTTGCCTATTACGCTCATGAGCAAATCTTACACCTTCTGCCATTTCTTCTTTAGTGAAATTTTTAGCAGCAGACCTCATTCCAAATATTTCTCCACCTATATACACTGCATCAGCTCCATAGGTAAAAGCTATCTTTAATCTTTCTAAATCACCTGCTGGTGCTAATAATTCTACTTTTCTCATTTTGTCTCCTTGTTTATCTGTATTTTAATAGTCTTTAAGACTCAATAAATATATAAAATATTTTACCCAAATAGAATTTCATCAAACTTTTATTATATATTGATATTTTATATTTAGGATGATTTTCACCTTGATAATTATATCATATATTTACAAATATCTAATTGTATTTTTTATATTCTTTTATAATATACCTATTTCTTTTACTAATATTTCGCTCTTGTATATGTAAACTTATCTTTAAATAATATAAAAAGCTAGAGTATATTCTCTAGCTTTTGTATTATTATCTATTTTGATTTATTTCTTTTTGAATCTGCTTTAAGATTTTTTTAGACCCTCTTTTTATATCTTTTTCAAGTTTTCTATCTTTATAATCAATGAATAAGCTATCCATATCATATCCCTGTGGATATAATTGGTCTGCTTTTATATGAAGCTTAATCTTTTTTACATTCACTTCTAAAAATGTATCTTTATATAATACTTCTACATTATTAAATTTATCAACTGGCTTATAAATTATTGCAAAATCATCTTTATCTAATAATTTCACACTATCACCTATATTATATATAGGAATTTCATTTATGATTTCTTCTTTATTTTCTTTTGATATCATTATTTTATTTTCTTTAACTAAATCAAAATTATAATTCTTGTCACTTATATAATTTTTAGCTCTATTTAATACTTTATCTTTTATACCCATCTTTTTAGATATAAATAATGCATTACTATCTTCACTACTTCCAATAGTTAGTTTATAAAGGGGCTCTAATGTATTTTTATTAAACATCATTCCAGCATTTTCAAAATGAGGATGCAGAGATGCAAACTTTTTAATTTCGCCATAATGAGTTGATGCTACCGTTATACACCCCATTTGATAAAACTCTTCAAGTATTGAAATAGCAAGTCCAGCTCCTTCATTTGGCTCAGTTCCACTTCCTATCTCGTCAAATATTAAAAGAGTCGATTTATTACTATCGTTCATAATATCTGCAATATTTTTTATGTGAGAAGAAAATGTACTTAATGAATTTTCTATACTTTGATTATCTCCAATATCTACAAATATATTTTCAAAGATACTCATTTCAGTCCCTTCTTTTGCGCATATATCAAGGCCCAAACTAGTCATAAGACTTAACAGTCCTACTGTTTTTAATGAAATAGTTTTTCCACCTGCATTAGGACCTGTTATTACTAAAGATCTATAATCTTTTCCTATTTCAAAATTAAGAGGTATAACATTACCTTTTAAAAGTGGGTGTTTTCCATCTATTATTTTAATATATCCTATATCATTTACCTTTGGTGTAATTGCTTTGTTATTTAGACTATATTTAGCTTTAGCAAAAACCATATCATATTCTGATATTATCTCTATATTTAACTTTATCATCATTGTTTTCTCAAATATAAGTTCTGTTAAATATGATAAAATTTTATATTCTTCTATAGCTTCTTCACTCTTTAATGAAATAAGTTCTAAACTAAATTTTGAAACAGTAGAAGGCTCTATGAATACAGTACTTCCTTTTGATGAAGTATCAAGAATTACTCCATCAACTTCATTTTTATACGAAGATTTAATAGGTATTACATATCTATCATCTCTTTTGCTTATTATAAATTCTTGTATATATTTTTTATTTGAACTTGATGTTAAAAACTTGTTAAGCCTATCTTTTATCTTTGCCTCAAAAGATTCTATATTTCTCCTGATTTTTTTTAACTCTTTAGATGCACTAGAATCTACTTTATTATTTTTTATAGAGTAATTTATCTCATTTTCAATAGTTTCACACTCTGTTATATTTAAAGCATAAGAACTTAATGTAGGTGAATAAAACTCTTTATTTGCCATAAATGATTTTATTTTTGAGCAACCTCTTAAAAAATCTTCTATATGAACTAATTCACTAGGTTCTAGTATCATTCCCTTATCAACTTTATCGATAATTGGCGTTATATTAAATAGTCCTTCCAAAGGTATATGATTACTATTTTCTAATATCTTTCTACTTTCTTCATTTTCCTTTAATCTTCTTTTTACTACATTTATATTTTTACTTGGACTTAGTTTGTCTATAAGTTCTTTTCCAAGGGAACTTACGCAATATATTTTTATTAGCTCTTTTAACTCGTTTAATTGTAATTTTTCAAATGTATTTTGATTCATTTTTATTCTCCTTTATTTATAAATGTGCAGTTTTTATAATTTACACATCTTAATAAATAAGGAATTTTTTATTTTATAAACTCCTTATTTATTAAGAAGTCTACCTACGAGCTCAGCATAATTAGTTTTTTTCATAAAACACACTCCTATTTTATATTTCAAATCTTTATATATTATTTCATAGTTTTAAAACTAGTTCAATAAAAATATTTGAATTATTAATCTTTTTATATTTAACCATAAAACTTTCTATTAAATTTTATTAATTGTAGTATAATAGTATTAACATTTTTATACAATAATAGATGTAATTTAATAGAAAAAGGTGAATTTATGGATTTATTAAAATTTGATGATTTAAGTTTATTTAAAAGTATTGCTCTTGATGAAGAAACTTTAATGATGCACAGTAAATGTGGAAAGTATAGTTTTTATATCAACTTTAAGGATGAAATTAGAGGTGTTGATTATTATGAGTTAGCTATAGCCACAGAAGATTCAGTTGGTTTTATAAATAAATCAGGAAATGCTAGTGTTATAAAAAAAGTAGTATTAGATACACTAGCTAACAAAAAAGGTGATAACTTAGTAGATGATAAAAAGAAATCTATACCTAGTAAAGTTTCTAAATCTGTCAAATCTAACGCTAAACAAAATAACTCTATATATAATAAAAAAAGAAGGAATATTACTTATTCCTTCTTTTTTTATTATATATAGAGTTATTTTGTTTAGCGTTAGATTTGACAGATTTAGAAACTTTACTAGGTATAGATTTCTTTTTTATCATCTACTAAGTTATCACCTTTTTTGTTAGCTAGTGTATCTAATACTACTTTTTTTTATAACACTAGCATTTCCTGATTTATTTATAAAACCAACTGAATCTTCTGTGGCTATAGCTAACTCATAATAATCAACACCTCTAATTTCATCCTTAAAGTTGATATAAAAACTATACTTTCCACATTTACTGTGCATCATTTAAAGTTTCTTCATCAAGAGCAATACTTTTAAATAAACTTAAATCATCAAATTTTAATAAATCCATAAATTCATCCTTTTTCTATTAAATTACAT
>NZ_JAFFPK010000202.1 GCF_017590215.1 Clostridium sp. CCUG 7971 | reverse complement strand
TTTTTATTCACTCTTTATTTGAATAACATGCTTTTTATCAATATAAAAATAATACGTTCTGTAATTTACATTTACTATAACATATATTATTTTTTATATTGATTTATTTAAAATTTATTTACATACCTAATAAAGACTTCATTCTATTTAAGTCAAATCCTAACACATGTTCACCATCTATTATCATAACAGGAATAGACATATACCCCATACGTATTAATTCTTTTCTAGCTTCTGAGTTTTTAGATATATTATATTCTATATATTCAATATTATTTAATTTTAAATATTCTTTTGCTTTTATGCACTGTATACATGAATCACTTGTATATATTTCTACTTTTTTCATTATATTTACCTTCCAAATCTTAGCATTTAAATACTTGTATTTTTTTTTATATTGTATTAGATTATTATTAACTTATTATTAGCAAATAATATATGTATATAATAGTCTAAGTTTTTAAAGTATAATTAATAATACATAAAATTATGTTATTGTTCAATATAACTCTACATTTTAGGAGGATTTTAATATGAGCAAAAAGATTTTAATTATGTCTGCTTCCACTGGAGGAGGTCATAATAGAGCTGCTCGAGCTATTAAAGAAGAATTAGAAAGTAAAACTATTGATAACGAGACAGTAGAATGCCA
Source organism: Clostridium sp. CCUG 7971 (assembly GCF_017590215.1). Taxonomy (GTDB): domain Bacteria; phylum Bacillota; class Clostridia; order Peptostreptococcales; family Peptostreptococcaceae; genus Faecalimicrobium. Next base: position 5,635 of record NZ_JAFFPK010000202.1, on the reverse strand, counting down.
AATAATAGATAGTTTAAAATTAGTTAATAATACAATGGACAAAATAATATCTAGGGGCTACGAAAAGTCAGCTATATATACTCCTAAAGCTTATGGTAGTGTATATAGATTTTCTGAGAGTAGCTTAGTATCAAAGAATGAGTTTAAGGGTAATCTACTTACTTCTCTTATGGCTCAGAAATTTAAAAAGCTTCTTAGTGATTCACAACCAGATTTAATTATAGGTACTCACCCATTCCCTATGATTGCACTTAGTACATTAAAAAAATATACTAATATGGATGTACATAACCTTAATTTAAGTGATACTTTCCATAAAAAATATGTTGACCTTAATGTTCCACCTATGATTTCTGTATTAACAGATTATACTACTCACTCAACATGGATACAAAATGAAATAGATTATTATATTGTTGGACATGAATATGTAAAGGAACTACTTGTATTTGAGGGCGTAGAAAGTGATAAAGTTAAAGCATTTGGGATTCCTGTTGAAAAATCATTTTTATCTCATAGGGATAGAGAAACTGTTTTAGAAGAATTAGATCTATCTCCTGATAAATTAACAGTTTTACTTATGGGTGGAAGTTTTGGAGCTGGAAATATAAAAGAAACTTTAGCAGAACTTATGGAAATAGACAGAGATTTTCAAATATTAGTTATAACTGGAAGAAATGAAAGTCTTCGTGAAAAAATAGAAAAAGGATTGTCTCAACATTTTCATGATAAAACTGTTAAAGTTCTAGGATTTACGAATAAGATGAATGATATCCTAGCTTCTGTAGATGTATTAGTGTCTAAGCCAGGTGGTCTTACTACTACAGAATCTTTACTTAAAGATGTACCTATGATAGTTCCTTACTATATACCTGGTCAAGAAGAAGAAAACTTAGATTTCTTATCTAACTGTGGAGCTGTTCTTAGAACTACTAAAAAATATAATTTATCTGTTTTATTAAAAGTTCTTATTGATGATCCATCTAGATTAGATATGCTTAAGCGTAATATAAGATCTATAAGGAAATTTAATTCTTCTCAAAATATTGCTAATTTAGTAGTGGATATTTTATCTGATGAAGAATAAATCAACTTTAAATAAATAAAAAGGCAATATACTTTAAGTATATTGCCTTTTTATTTATATATTTTAATTTCTTATTTTATGTTTTATTTTAGTATCTAGGTTCGTAGAAATCTTCTTCATAATCATATTGATAATTTTTATAATTATTTCTGAAATCCGTATTTTTATTCTTTGAGCTTTTATTAGTCTTCTTCTTTAGTAAAACGCTCATATCATCTTGCTCACTATACTTAGATTTATCTTTTGAATTTAATTTTTTAACTCTTTTTTCTTTCATAGCTTTATGCTCTTCTAAATTCATAGTTGATTTCATGTTGCACCCCTGTTTAAAATTTTAATTAAATATAACACAAATTATACAATAATGGTATATATTATTCAATAAAATCCAACTAAAATTTAACCACAAAATTCCTCTATTTAACGACAAAAAAATCGAGGCATTTACCTCGATTTTTATATTTCTCTCCTACCCTCTAGAGCTTTAGATATAGTAACTTCATCTGCATATTCTAAATCTCCACCTACAGGTAGACCATGAGCTATTCTAGTAACTTTTATCCCCATAGGCTTTAGAAGTCTCGCTATATACATAGCAGTAGCTTCTCCCTCTATTGTTGGGTTTGTAGCCATTATTATTTCAGACACATCTTGAGTTCCTACTCTTTGAATAAGCTCTTTGACTTTTATCATGTCTGGACCTATACCATCCATAGGAGATATTACACCATGGAGTACATGATATTGTCCTTTATAATCTCTTGTTCTTTCCATAGCAGCCACATCTCTAGGATCTTCCACTACACAAATAATACTGGCATCTCTATTTTTATTAGCACACATGCTACATATATCATTATCTGATATGTTACAGCAAACTGAGCAATACTTTATTTCTCTTTTAGCTTCTATAATAGCCTTAGATAAAGCTTCTACATCATTAGTATTCATATTAATAACATGAAAAGCTAGTCTTTGGGCCGTTTTTCTTCCTACACCAGGAAGCTTTGAAAACTCTTCTATTAGTCTCGTTATGGGACCCGTATAAACCTGCATATTATCACCTACTAGAATAATCCTGGGATATTCATTCCTCCAGTTGCTTTACTCATTTGATTTGCTTGCATTTCTTCAACACTTCTTAATGCTTCATTTACAGCGCTTAAAACTAAATCTTGTAACATTTCTATATCATCTGGATCAACAACTTCTGGTTTTATAGCTATATCTAATACTTCTTTTTTACCATTAACTTTAACAGTAACAGCTCCTCCACCAACTGAAGCCTCTATTTCTTTAGCTTCTAACTCTGCTTGCATTTTTTGCATATTTTCTTGCATCTTTTGAGCCTGCTTTAATATATTATTCATATTTCCAGGCATCATTCCGCCTCCAAAACCTTTCTTAGCCATAACTAATTCCTCCTAAAAAACTTATTTTTATTTTACTATTATATCATAATAGCATTTATTATTTATCTTGTTTTATTTAATAAAATAATAATATTAACGAATTAATACTATTACTTATTTCTCTTCTATACTATCTTTTATTTCGAGTATATCCTCATTTACTATACCCTTTAAAATTGCTTCACCTTCATCTTGCTTATCACTTTTTAATTCAAGTTTTATATTATTAACTTCAGATTCTAATATAACTCTTATACTAAAGCTTCTATTTATTGTTTCTCTTATTACTTTTTCTATATACTGTAATGTCTGTGGATCACTTAGTCTTTTTTTAGCAAAGGCAAATCCATCTCCATAAATTATGTATAGTATGTTATTAGAAACATTAAAACTTTGTACATCTCCTAATAAGAAGTATACTGGCATCTGTTTATTTTGTTTATCTTGTTTAATATTTATCCTTATTTTGTCCCAAGATGCTTCTATTAACTTAACATCTTCACTTTTTACATTTTCATATACTACTTCTTCTACTATATTAACTTTTTCATCTTCTTCAATGTTATTAGATACGTTAGTAGTAGATACCTTTATATTTCCACTCTCAATCATTTTTTCTAAATTTTCAATTCTCTTTATAAGAGATTCTTTACTTTCATCAAACATAGGTTGAGCAATTTTCATCATAGTAACTTCAGCTAATACCCTTGGGTTTGATGATGTCTTTATATTATCTTGAGTAACTGATAATATATTTAAAACTCTTATTAAGTCATTTATATCTACGCTTTCAGCTTGTTTTTTTAATAAATTAACGGTTTCTTCTGGTAATGATATTATTTCATCTAAATCCGTTGATACTTTACATACCATCAAGTTTCTAAAATGATCTATTAAGTCATTGATTAAATTTCTTATATCTTTTCCCCATATAACAAATTCATTTAATATTTGAAGTGATTTTTTAGTATCCTGATTTATTATACATTCAGCCATGTCAAACAACTGTTCAACATTTACAGTTCCTAAAAGCTCAACAACATCTTTATACTCTATCTTATCATCTCCAAAAGATATACATTGGTCTAATATACTTAAAGCGTCTCTTAAAGCTCCTTGGGAATTTCTAGATATTAAATTAAGGGCTTTATCTTCAACTTCTATATTTTCTTCATTACATATCTTTTTCATTCTATCGCTCATATCTTTGACTGTAACTCTTTTAAAGTCAAATCTCTGACATCTTGATAAAATTGTAGCTGGTATTTTATGTGGCTCTGTTGTAGCCAATATGAATATAATATATGATGGCGGCTCTTCTAATGTTTTTAGTAATGCATTAAATGCACCCTGAGATAGCATATGCACCTCATCTATTATATATACTTTATATTTTGCTTTAGAAGGTGAGTACTTAACACTTTCTCTAAGTTCTCTTATATCATCTACGCTATTGTTAGATGCTGCATCTATCTCTATAACATCCATTATATTATCATTTAATATATCCTTACATACATCACATTCATTGCAAGGTTCTTGATTCGCACTTTCAGTACAGTTTACTGCCCTTGCAAATATTTTAGCTGTAGATGTCTTACCTGTACCTCTAGTACCTGAAAATAAATATGCATGTCCTACATTATCATTTTCTATCTGGTTCTTTAAAGTTCTAATTATATGTTCTTGCCCAACTACATCTTCAAATGTTTGTGGTCTATATGCTCTATATAATGCCTTATGCATGGCCATCTCTCCTTAATAAAATTCGATCTTAGTAATTTTACTTAATTATAAATTTATATACTTAAATGATATGTTTTATAAATACTTAATATCAATTTATTATAGTATATTATTCATTTGTTACGATTTATAGCATTTACTTTATATATTAATTCATTATAATATATTATTTATCCAATATATTGAAATATTATATCATTATTTTTAAACAAAGTTATTTATTATATTATACATATTAAAAAATCCCTTAATATTAATTAAGGGATTATTTTTTATATATTAAATGCTGTACACCATCTATTGACTTACTTTCATAGGCGTTACCTAAACAGTTAGCTCCACTTAGGCACCCCCGCGGCACACGAAAGTAATCACTTACCGCTGCTTCCTTCCGGATCTGACGGGGTTCATGAGCTTCCATTGCGCAGGACCTATGTTTCAACACCACTTATTTAGGGCAGCCCTACAAAAGATAAGCCTCTAGATGGAATTCAATCCTGCTATAGCGGATTGCAGGTTACAGGGCACCGCTACCTCCCCATCTAGTACAGCAAAATTACAACCATATTTAAATGTCCTCTGGCGGAGAGAGTGGGATTCGAACCCACGATACGCTTTTAACGCATACTCACTTTCCAGGCGAGCGCCTTCGACCGACTCGACCATCTCTCCTAATTATCTTTTCCTTAAAGTCTTAAAAAATTCCTGTAATATATTAGAACAATCATCTTTTAATACTCCAAATGAGATATCAACGTTATTGTCTTTATAATAATCTATTTTGAATTCATGCTGCTTTTCAGTGTATGAATTTTTTATATGCTTAGTTCCTATTATAAGTTTTTTTATTCTTGAGTTTACTATTGCCCCACTACACATAACACATGGTTCCATAGTTACATATAAATCACAATCAATAAGTCTCCATCCACCTAGTTTCTCTGCTGCTTGTTTTATAGCTAATATTTCTGCATGAGCTGTACAGTCATTTAATTCTTCTGTAAGATTATGTGCTCTTGCTATTACCTGGCCATCTTTAACAATTACAGCTCCTATAGGCGTCTCTTTTTTTTCATATGCTTTATATGCTTCTTTTAATGCTTCTTTCATATAGAATGACTTTTCCATATTTCCTCCTAAAACTTATAACAGTTTTATATTATCACAATTGTATTTATAATTCAACTTAAATTTAATTTGTACTTAAAAAATATAAAATCCTATAATTAAGATACCTAATTTTCCCTTAAAACATTTATATAAACTACTCTTAAATTTCTATTTTTGTGAATATTAATTTTTAAGGATATATATCTTCTATATTATAAAGATTATTTTTAAATCCTAAACTAAATAAAAGAAAGTATTTAAATAAAAAAGAGAGCTTATA
>NZ_JAFFPK010000201.1 GCF_017590215.1 Clostridium sp. CCUG 7971 | reverse complement strand
TTTTATTACTTTGTCATATATTTTTTCATGATAATCTTCTTCTTTATAATCTAGAGCATAGTCTACTACATGAGAAAATGCAGTATGAGATATATCATGCAGTAACCCTGCAATTTGTTCTTCAGTACTTCCACCTAATGTTTTAATTAATAACATTACCCCAACTGAGTGTTCATACCTAGTAACATTCCAACTTTCATTTACTAAATAACTTGCACCACCTTGATGCACATGTTTAAGTCTTTGAACAGCTCTACTATTTATTAGTTCTTCTATTAAAGGTTCTACTTCAAATTCTCCATATAAATTATCCCTTATTATCATTTATTCTCCACTTTCTTCATCTTCAATATACTCTAATATATCTCCTGGCTGACATTCTAAAATTTTACATATTTCATTTAATGTAGAAAATCTTACTGCCCTTGCCTTATTATTTTTTAATATTGATAAATTAGCATTAGTTATATCTATCTTTTGCGCTAATTCAGTTAAAGACATCTTTCTTTTTGCCATCATTACATCTAAATTAACTATAATTGCCATATTCTTCTCCTTATATAGTTAAGTCATTTTCATCTTTCATTTGCATGGCCTTTTTAAACACATCTGCCATTACAAAACACATAAGTGATGCTATTATACATACTAGCATCATAGGTGTTAACGCTCCATTTGGAGTTGCTATTATTTTTATCATTTCACCTTGTCTACCTGCTCCATATCCCATTATACACTCTAATATAGAATTTATTAACATACAAATTCCCATAAATTTAAATCTTTTTACATTTTTATTT
>NZ_JAFFPK010000200.1 GCF_017590215.1 Clostridium sp. CCUG 7971 | reverse complement strand
CCAATACATCTATTGATAAATTTATTTTAGCTCTACTTTTTAATTCTATAGAATTCATTTTAGCCTCCTTGATACATAATATAATGCATGCATAACTACTAACATTATACTACAAAAAATAAGATAATAGGGGATTATAATCCCCTATTATCTTATTTTTGTATATTTACTAATCAGCTAAAACAACTTTCTTTTCTAGTATTAAACACTTTCCTGCCTTTAACGGTTCATCTGGTTTTAGTTCATTTAACTCTGCTATTTCATCTTCAGTAGTGTTATATTTTTTAGCTACATTCCAAAGACTATCTCCTTCTTTACATATGTATACTATTATACTTGGAGCTGTAGATAAATCATATACACCTAAATCATCACCTTTTATTATAAAACTTTCTGATTTTTTATCTATTGCTTCAGTAAATCTCTTTACTTTCATATTTAAATCTATTTGATCTCTATTTAAGTCAACATCTACCTTTTCTATGCAAACTGTACTAAACACTTTACAAGTATCTGTTAAACTATCTATAGTTACTTCATGCTCAAAAGGTATCTCTTCACTTATTCTATAAACTGATTTTAAACCTTCTACTGGAACATATAATACATCTACCTTTATAACACCTTGTATCACGCTATTATTATCTTCAATATATGCATTTTCTATTGATATAGAAGGGCAAACACTTACTATATCTTTTATTTGCATATCATCATTAGAATTTTTTATACTTTCTCTAACTATAAAAGTCTCAGTTCCACTACTTAGTGCTTTATTAAGTTCCATTGTTCTTTGATCAAATTTTATTATTTTTTGTGGAGAGTAAGCATCTTGTAAAACTTCTCTACTTACTTCATCAGTTACTTTAACTTTGCAATATACAGTACAATCTAAATCTAATATTCCTGTATTACTTTCATTATTTTGCTTAAATATATAATTTAAATCTCCCATAGATAATAAACTTTCTTCTGTCATACCTTCACAAGCACCAGGCACTTCAATAAATTGAGTAAAATCTATTCCTATTTTATCTAATTCTACTATCTCACCATCATAAGTACAAGCTAATGGATTTATTTCTAAAACTCCACCTACTATAACCTTATTGTCAGTTACTCTACTTTCTTTTATTTTTGCAGTTGGGCTTAAGCTTATTATAGATTGAATTTCCTCAGTATTAATAGTAACAGTATCTCTTATTACACTTTCTGATTTTTCTATTCCTATTATGTCTTGGTAGTTTATTTCTTTTCTATATTTTTGTATTCCTTCTACTTGAGAAACATCTTTTACTATATCTAATCTTTGCTTATCAAATAAACTTCCTCTTATATTCATAAGAGCACCAACTCTTATTTTTCTTTCATTTAATATTGTACAATCTACATGCTCAACTTCTGGAAATAACATATATTCCATATCTTGAACCACATTATCTTTTTCTATAACCTCATTTATGTCTATCCTACCATCCATACTAGAAACAGTATTTTTATCATCTGTTATGTACATAACATTATAATTAAAACTTCCCCTGCAAAGTATTTTTCCATCTGTCACTTCTGTTTTTTTAAGACATATGTACCCTTCAGTTTTTACAATTTCGTAAACATCTGACTTTTTATCTGGCACAACTGCTTCTGCCTCTATAAATGTTTGGTATTTTCCAAAGTCTATTCTATTGTCTACTTTTATTACATCTTTAATTAGTTCCATATTTATCCCCCCTGTAAATTAAATAAAAATATCACACTATATTTATATTTAAAAAACAAAAAAAAATTACACCTATTTTTAATAGGTATAATTTTAACTTACATGTAATTTATTTTGATCTTTAAAAACTTGCAATTTCACATTCGATGTCAATAAGTCTGAGTAACTATATGATACTCTTGAATATCCATTTCCATCATCATCTAATTTTACAACAAACACACTTGGATAAACTTTTTCTAGTACTCCCTTTTTAGTAACAATCTGCTTTCTACCTTTATTCGCCCTTAGTAATATTTTCTTACCTAAATGTCTCTCAAGGCTTTCTCTTATTTTGTCTAGAGTTTGAACAGTAGCCATAATATCACCTTCTTTAAACGTTTGTATGTTTACATAATATCATAGATATGTTTTTTTGTCAAATGTTTAAACTAAATATTTTATATATTTTTCACTAAAAAGTCAATAGTATTTTTTAATATATACAGTATAATTTTATAAATTTCTGTTAGTATAAAATTGATTTAGGCATAGCCCATCTAAACTTACCTCTTGTTTCTAGTCCTCCGACCCCTTTAATACCAGTAACAGTCTGATCTATAACCTCATTTATAGGTACAACTATATCTATTCTTGAACATGCGATTTTTTCTACTACGAATACAGGATCTAGTGCATGTATCATTATCCTGCCTGGAGAACTCGCATAATTTGCACCTGCATTTATTATTTGTTCATAATTAGATTGGCACGCTCCTGCAAAAATAACTAAACTATCTATATTAGGTTGCCATTTTCTAGCTTGTTTAACCGCTTTAATAAAATTTAATGAATTTCTATAATTACTTAAATCTGTTATATTGCCTTTTCTAGAAGTTAGTGCATCATGACCTGTTATCACTAATATATCCGGATTGTGTTTTTCAAGTAACGCTCTTACTTCTTTATATTGATTCGCTTCTGGTATTGAAACTCCTACTGCTGGAATTCCCAATTCTGTATACACATCTAAACATATTTTTAAATACTCTTTATCTCCATCTATTTGAAGTACTTTTCCAGGCATGCCATAAACATTAGTATTTGCTTGAAGTTTAGGCACCGCCCTCATCATCTTTTTTTGTCTTTCTTTCGCCTTTACTAAAGATTGACATAGTACCCCTTCTACATTTTTATCTATTAAAACATTTTTTAAATCTGGAAGTTTAACTATTTCTAAATCTTCTAAATAAGCATCCGCCATTATTCTAAAAGCTACACCTTTTAGCATTACCACTTTACGGTTATTTTCATCTACATTAAATCCTACTATTTTAAATATAATGTCTTTGTTATAAGATTTTCTTGCTACTATATCTCCTATTTTCATAGCTGTCCTCCCTAAAACTTTTTATCTTAATCTATAATATGTAGCATAGTTTCTTTTGTTACCTAAGAATATAAATGATTTTTTTGTTGAAAAATAAAATAGTTAGTGATAATATAAATATAAACTTATGTTTATGTATATAAACAAATATTTATTTTTGGTGATAATTATGACTGATAGAGAAAAAGAAATTTTAGATATTTTAAAAGAAAACCCTATGATTTCTCAACAAGAGTTAGCTAATCAGCTAAATATAACTCGTTCTTCTACTGCAGTGCATATAACTAATCTTATGAAAAAGGGCTATATTAAAGGAAAAGGTTATATCCTAAAAAAGGATAATTATATAACGGTTATAGGAGGATCTAATATAGATATCCAAGGTGTTCCTAATAAAAAACTTGTTATGCATGATTCTAATCCTGGAAAAGTAGATATATCTTTAGGTGGTGTTGGTAGAAACATCGCTGACAACATATGTAGGTTAGGTGTAAGTACAAAACTTATTTCTGCAGTTGGAAATGATTTATATGGTAATCAAATATTATCAGAGTGTAAGAGTTATGGTATAGATGTTGAAGATTTTTATATATCAAATGAGTATTCTACATCAATATACGTATCTGTATTAAATGATGCCAATGATATGCAAATTGCTATATCACACATGGATATACTAGATAAATTAGATTTATCTTATATTTCTTCAAAGCATCAGCAAATTAATGACTCTTTAGCTATAGTGTTAGATACTAATCTATCTTATGAAGTAATAAGCTATATTACTTCAACTTATTCTCATATACCAATATTAGTTGACACAGTGTCTACTTCTAAGTGTATGAAAATTAAAGACATCGTAGGTCGCTTTAATACTATAAAATTAAATAAGTATGAAGCTGAAGCTTTATCTGGTATAAAAATTGATAACATAGATGATATAAAATCATGCTCTAAATACTTCTTAAACGAAGGTGTAGAAAATGTATTTATAACGCTTGGTAAAGATGGCGTGTACTGTGAAGATAATTCACATAGCATCTATGTAGATGGTGTAAAAACTGAAATAGTTAGTGCTACTGGGGCCGGAGATGCATTTATAGCAGGTCTTGTTTATAGTCATTTAAATAATTTTGACATTGAATATAGCGCTAAATTCTCTATGGCAGCATCAATAATAGCACTTTCTCATGAAAATACAATAAATCCAAACATGTCAGTAGACAATGTTGAAAAAATACTTAAGGAGATGATCTTATGTTAGAGAAATATTTACAAGTACATCCAGAAGTTCAAAAGGCAGTAGCATCAGGACAACCTGTAGTTGCATTAGAATCAACTATAATATCTCATGGTATGCCTTACCCTAAAAATATAGAAATGGCTAAAAATGTTAGTAAAATAATAAGAGACAATGGGGCTATTCCAGCTACTATAGCTATAATAGATGGTGTATTAAAAGTTGGTCTTACTACTGAAGAAATAGAATTATTAGGAACTAGCAAAAATGTTGTTAAGGCTAGTAGAAGAGACTTACCATTTATAATATCAAAAAAATTAACAGGAGCTACTACAGTTGCTACTACTATGATATTAGCTAATTTAGCAGGTGTTAAAGTATTCGCTACAGGTGGTATAGGTGGAGTTCACAGAGGAGCTCAAGAAACTTTTGATATATCAGCTGACTTACAAGAATTAGCTAATACTGATGTTGCTGTTATATGTGCAGGAGCTAAATCTATATTAGATATAGGATTAACTTTAGAATACTTAGAGACTAACGGAGTTCCAGTTATAGGATTTGGTACAGATGAAATGCCTGCATTCTATACAAGAAGAAGTGGCTTTGGTGTTGATTACAGAGTAGATTCTTCTATGGAAGTTGCTCAAGCGTTAAAAGCTAAATGGGACTTAAACTTAAAAGGTGGTATGGTTATAGGTAATCCAATACCAGAAGAATTCGAAATGGATTATGATACTATAAATAATGCTATAGAGTCTGCTTTAAAAGAAGCAAAAGAGAAAAACATAGGTGGTAAAAATGTTACTCCATTCTTATTAGATAAAGTTAAAACTATAACTGAAGGTAAAAGTTTAGAGGCTAACATAGAATTAGTTTATAACAATGCTAAGGTTGGAGCTCAAATAGCTAAAAACTTATCTGATTTAAATAATAACTAATCCATTTATATTAATTTATAGTCAGCTAATAGTTAATATTATAATGAGAAATTAGTTTGTATAAAAATTCACTTTGCTTAACAATCGCTCAAGCTTAGTGATATTTTAAAAGAGTATCTAAGAAATAATATTATTTCTTAGATACTCTTTTTTAGTCTTCTTTTAAGTTAGGTACTACTTTTTTGATTTCCTCAATCTGATGCCATGTTTTTTCTAGATTATTTTG
>NZ_JAFFPK010000199.1 GCF_017590215.1 Clostridium sp. CCUG 7971 | reverse complement strand
AAAAAATATAAACCAATATTTTTATCAGCGCTTCTTGCATGCTTCTTAACAGGAGTTACAGAACCAATAGAATTTATGTTTATGTTTATATCACCAGTATTATATGTGGTGTATGCAATACTTACAGGTCTTGCATTTGCTTTAGCAGATTTAATAAATTTAAGAGTACATTCATTTGGTTTTATAGAATTTTTGACTCGTACTCCAATGTTAATTAAAGCAGGATTGACTATGGACTTAGTAAACTTTGTATTATCTTGTATAGTATTCTTTGTACTAAACTTTGCTACATTTAATTTCTTAATAAAGAAATTTGATATAGCAACACCAGGTCGTAAGGGGAATTATATAGAAGATGGAGAAGGGCAATCATCTTCTAAAACTACATATAATAGTGAAAAAGATATGTTATCAGAAAAAGTAATAGATCTACTTGGAGGATCAGACAATATTGAAGATGTAGATGCTTGTATGACTCGTTTGAGGGTTACAGTTAAAGATACTTCTTTAGTTGGAGATGAAAAAAGCTGGAAAGAAAATGGAGCATTAGGTCTTATAATTAAAGATAGAGGAGTTCAAGCTGTGTATGGACCAAAAGCAGACGTATTAAAATCAAATATCCAAGATATATTGGGGGTATAAAATTGAATCTTTTAACTTTAAATTGTCACTCATGGCAAGAAGATAAGCAACTTGAAAAAATAAAATATATAGCAAACACTATAAATGAAAATGACTATGATGTTATAGCACTTCAAGAAGTAAGTCAGAAAAAAAGTTCAAGAGTAGTTTATGAAAATATAAAGGAAGATAATTTTGCTTTAGTATTACAGAAAGAACTTGAGAAACTTGGAAATTTCAATTACAACCTTTTCTGGGATATGTGTCATATAGGATATGATATATATGAGGAGGGGATTTGTCTTATGACAAAGCTTTCGATTCATAAAAAAGAAAGTTTTTTTATAACAAATAGCAATGATTATGAATTTTGGAAAACTAGAAAAATAGTTAAATTAAAAGCAAATTATAAAGGTAAAGAAGTAAGTTTTTATTCATGTCATTTGGGATGGTGGCATGATAAAGAAGAACCATTTATAAATCAGGCTAATAAATTACTTGAAAATATAAAAGAAGAAAATATAGCTTTTATTATGGGGGACTTTAATAATAATGCAAATATAAAAAATGAAGGCTATGATTATTTATGCAAAAATCTTATAGATACATACTATTTATCAATTGAAAAAGATGATGGTGTAACTGTTGAAGGTAATATAGCTGGATGGGATTATAATAATGAAAAATTGAGGCTAGATTTAATACTTAGCAATAAAAAAGTAGAAGTAATAAGTTCTAATGTTATATTTAATAATATAAATAAAGATATAGTTTCAGATCATTATGGAGTAGAAATTAAGGTAAAAATATAATAAGTTTATAGGTATACTGTGGAGGAAAATAATGAAAAAAATATGGTGGAAAGAAGCTGTTGCATATCAAATATATCCAAGAAGCTTTAATGATTCAAATAATGATGGAATAGGTGATATAAGAGGAATAATTGAAAAATTAGAATATTTAAAGGATTTAGGTGTAGATGTTATATGGGTATCTCCATTTTATAAATCGCCAAACGATGATAATGGATACGATATAAGTGATTATCAAGATATAATGGAAGAGTTTGGAACAATGAAAGATTTTGATGATCTTTTAAAAGAAGTACATAAAAGAAATATGAAACTAATAATAGATTTAGTTATAAATCATACCAGTGATGAGCATCCATGGTTTATAGAATCAAAATCATCTAGAGATAGTAATAAAAGAGATTGGTATATTTGGAGAGATGGAAAGGATAATAAAGAACCAAATAACTGGGAAAGTATATTTAAAGGTTCTGCTTGGGAATATGATGAGAATACTAAGCAATATTATCTTCATCTATTTACAAAGAAACAACCAGACTTGAACTGGGAAAATGAAGATATGAGACGTAGAATATATGATATGATGAACTGGTGGTTAGATAAAGGTATAGATGGTTTTAGAGTAGATGCTATAAGTCATATAAATAAAGAAAAAGACTTAAAAGATATGCCAAATCCTGATAATTTAGAATACGTACCATCATTTGATAAGCATATGAATGTAGAAGGAATACATAAATATCTTAAGGAATTAAAAGAAAATACTTTTGATAAATACGATATAATGACTGTTGGAGAAGCTAATGGAGTAAAAACACAAGATGCTCATATGTGGGTAGGGGAAGAAGAAGGTAAGTTTAATATGGTATTTCAGTTTGAGCATATAGACCTTTGGAGTAATAAAGTAGGAGAAAAACTTGACTTAGTAAAATTTAAAGAAGTTATAACTAGGTGGCAAGATGGACTTTATAAAACTGGTTGGAATGCACTATTTATAGAAAATCATGACATAGCAAGATGTGTATCTTCACTTGGTGATGATAAAAACTACTGGTATGAAAGTTCTACTTCATTAGGATTGATGTATTTTATGTTACAAGGAACTCCATTTATATACCAAGGACAAGAGATTGGAATGACAAATGTAGCTTTTAACTCTATTGAAGATTATGATGATGTAAGAACTAAAAATCACTATTATATAGAACTTAATAATGGTAAAACTCATGAAGAACTTATAAAAGAAGTATGGGAAACTTCAAGAGATAATACTAGAACCCCAATGCAATGGGACGATAGTATAAATGCTGGATTTAGTAAAGTAAATCCATGGATGAAAGTTAATCCTAATTATATAAATATTAATGTAGAGAATCAGTTAAATGATGAAAAATCAATACTATCTTTTTACAAGAATATGATAAAAATAAGAAAAAGTGACGAGTTATATGTATATGGTAAATACGATTTATTACTTAAAGAAGATGAAAATATTTATGCGTATACAAGGACTTTTAAAGATAGGCAAGTTATTGTTATATGTAATATAAGTGATAAGCTCTTAGAGTGTGATTTAAAAAACTTTAAATTAAATCACAAAAACTTAATACTATCAAACTATAATGTGGATAATCATATTGAATGTTGTAATATAAATTTAAGACCATATGAATGCAGAATGTATAGATTAAAATAAAAATACTAGATAATTATC
>NZ_JAFFPK010000198.1 GCF_017590215.1 Clostridium sp. CCUG 7971 | reverse complement strand
TTACTCTCCACTTATATTATATACATAATGAATCCATTTCGATTGCTATATAATTATATGTTTTTACCATATCATTTAATATTTTTTCATAATTATTTCTATTTTCAACAATACACTCTAAGAATTTCTCATAATTATGGTCTACTATTTTTACTAAATTTCTATCAATATAATTTGAATTACACATACTGTAAAGTATGTCTAATACTTCATCTTTTGAGAACGGATTTTTATAAATTCTCTTTTCCGTTAATGCACAGAATATATCACTTATACTTATAACTCTATCACCTATGCTTAGTTCATCTTCTTTTAATCCCCTTGGATATCCACTTCCATCTAATCTTTCATGGTGATTACAAGCTAAATTAATTAATTCTTTATTTATTCCAGCTTCTTCTAATATATCTCTTGAATAAACTGCATGCTGCTTCATTATTTCAAATTCATCCTCTGTTAATTTTCCTTCTTTTTCTAGTATATGTTTTGGTGTACATACTTTACCTAAATCATGTAAATATGCCCCTATTTCAATCTTATTTTTATATTCTTCATTTAAGTTCATTTCTTCACATATTTTTTTAGATATTGAGGATACACTAACAGTGTGAATAGAAGTTTCAAAGCTAAAAAAATCTATTGATAAAGGTAAAAATATTAAGTATTCCTTTGCCTTATCTAAATTAATTTTTATAGACTCTAGTCTTTTATTTAATTTTAATTTATATGTAGAGTTTACTATATCACTTATTAAGCCTTCACTTTCTATTAATCTAAATAAAGCATCTATATGACTAGGTCTAAATATACTCTTATTCAGCCTTTTTAAATCATCAATAATTCTTTTTTCATCATAGTTTAATAAACCACAAAATATAGATACTCTATCTGCTAATCCTATTAAGAAAGCCTCTTGTGGTATTTCAATTCCCTTTACAAATTTATCTTTATTTTTATAAGAATGGTGATGATATAAAACAGCTTCTGACATCTCTTTAAATAGTTTACTGTTATTTAAAATAATATATCCATATATAGAATGTCTGCCTGTATTAGATATTTCAAATTTTTTAAGATTTTTAATTTCTTCTGTTTTATATGCACCTATATCATGTAATATTGCAGCTCTTATTATTATATCTATCTTGTCATTGCTATATCCCAATTTTTGCGCTATCTTATAAGCTATATAAGCAGTCTCTTCTCCATGATTTACTAAGTCTTTATCTATTTTTTTTAATATCGTCTGATTAATTTTAAATAAATCTACTGCACTTATTATTTCCATATATAAATTATGACACCCCTTTAATTTACATCTAGTAAATTTTCTTTTAGCCCTTTATAATTGATTATATTATATGGTTACATTTTTTTCCATATTACCATTTTTATCATTTTAATTTTCTATCTATATTCGTCTGATAAATTGAATTTTTATCCTAGATTATTAAACACATCTATATTATAATTTATATTGTCAAAAATTTTTGGAGGTTTGAAATATGGAAATAAAGAGATATGAAGGAAATCAAAGAATGAGTAAGGCAGTAGTTCACAATAATACAGTTTATTTATCTGGACAAGTTCATGCTGAAGGTGATGTTAAAGAACAAACTGCACAAGTTTTAGCTAAAATAGAAGATTTATTAAACAAATATAATTCAGATAAAGAGCATATACTATCTGTTACAATATACTTAAAAGACATAGATAATGATTTTGCTAATATGAACTCTGTTTGGGATGAATGGATACCAGAAGGATTTAAGCCTGCTAGAGCTTGCGTTGAAGCTAAGATGGCTAGAGAATGCTTATTAGTAGAAATGAGTGTTATTGCTGCGACAAAATAATTAAATAAAAGCAGACTTTAAACAAAGTCTGCTTTTATTTATAATAAATTATTTATTTCATCACTAGATATAGGTTTACTAAAGTAATACCCTTGAATATTACTACACCCTAAGTTTCGTAGTATTTCTAATTGTTCTTCATTTTCAACACCTTCTACAATAGTTTTCATTCCTAATTTTTCAGACATCGTTACTATAAGTTCTACCACATCTTTATTTTTTTTACTATGAATAATATTATCTATAAAACTTTTATCAATTTTAATTATATCTATTGGAAGATTTAATATATAGCTTAAGGATGAGAATCCTGTTCCAAAATCATCTACTGCAAATCTTATTCCTTTTTTAGATAATCTACTCATTATATCAAAAACCCTATTATATGAATGTATAAATATATTTTCAGTTATTTCAAATACTAATCTACTGTACCCTATATTGTATCTGTCAATAATTTTAATTACATCTTGTTCAAAGTTTTCATTCATAAATTGTACTACAGAAATATTTATAGATATAGCATCTATACTTTTACTTTCCTTATCTAGTTCTATAATTTTTTCACATGCTTTTTCTAATATATATAACCCTAGATCATATATCTGGCCTGTTTCTTCAGCTATGCAAATAAATTCTATCGGTGAAATAAATCCAAGTTCTTCATCTACTATCCTTATTAAGGATTCTATTTTATTATATTTATTTTCATTAATAGTCATTATTGGTTGATAGTAAATTTTTAATTTATCACTTTGAATTGCAATATCAAGAATTTTTTTTATCTTTTTCTTTCTTTTTATATTAGTATCTTTAGAATCGAAATAATTAGTTTTTTGATTTTTATATTTAGCTTCTTTCATTCCATATTCAAAGCTTCTTAAAATATAATCTAAGTCATTATTATCCGAATTATAATCACTTATTAAAATAGTTACTTTTATAGTATAGTTAATTTCATTTACATTCCATGTTTTCTCAAACCGTCCATGTATTTTACTTACTATATCTAATGCATCAAATTTATTATTTTCTTCTAAAAGTATGATAAATTCATCATCCCCATATCTAAATAGATTCTCTTTATCTGTAATACTTAATAAGTACTTAGCTATTTTCTTTAAAAATGTATCTCCATTTCCATATCCAAACTTTTCATTAAATAATTTAAAATTATTTATATCTATAACTAATATACTTCCGTATTTACCTTCTTTTTTTAGTATGTTATTTATCCTATTAAAAAATTTATTTTTATTATTTATCTGTAATAAGGTGTCAGTATATGCTAATATCTCTAACTGGCTCTGTACTTTTTTTACTTGATTAGACATATTATATAAGCTATCTTCTATTAATCCAAATTCATTCTCTTTATTATATATTTTTTTTACATCATAATTGCCATTTTTAATATTTTGAGCCATCTCTATTATATATTTCATTGGTGACCACACTTTATTACATAAAAATATAATTAAAACTACAGTTAAAATTATTATACTAAGGAATATAAGTCTTATATTTTTTATAGATTCATTAAACTGATTTATTATATAATCTATATCTACTAATTTAATAATACTTACTCCATTTACTTTACTTTCTTTATAATCTATAATATAATCATTATTTTCATTTAAAGCCAATTTTATATTTTTATATTTATCCATTTTATTTATATCATACATATTATAATTAATAGATTTAATACTACTTATATCTTTAACTTTATTATGTGAATCACTAATAATATTTCCTTTTGAGTCTAATATTAATGTATTCATATATTTTTTATTACTAACGTCTTTAGCTAGTTTGGATATTTTATCTATATTTATATCTACCCCTAATACTCCATTTATATCATCTTTATACTTTATAGCTTTACTTAATGTAATTACATTTTTATCTTTCCATTTATAAATAGAACTAAGTACAGATTCATCTTTATTTTTAATAGCATCTTTATAAAAAGGTCTTTTTATATGATTATAATCTTTCGGTAAATTTGCATCACTATCCAAGTATATCTTTCCATCTTCAAGGGCTAAGTATATATGTTCAATACTGTCACTATTTCTATTTAAATTATACATACTCTTTTTTAAAATCTTCTCTAAATCTTTATCATCATCTAATTCTATTTGAGTTTGTAGATAATTTATATTTTGCTCTATAGTAAGCATATATTTTACTAATACTTTATCTAGTAAGTCTATTTGGTAGTGTATTTCTTCTTTTACTTTTTCTATAATATTTTTTTTACTGCTATATACTTGAATTGTAGAAAAGATTATTATTGGTACCATAATAATAATTAATAAAATTAGGATAAATTTATACTTAATACTTGAAAGAATTTTGACTTTTTCCATACTAATTTCTCCTGCTTACCATCTAGCAAACTGATAGTAAAATTTATATTTTAACTAACATATTCTACCAAAAAACAATATCCCAGTCAATTTATAGAATTGATATGATTTGTTAATTTTTTATAATTTCATTTATTTTCTTTTTTATAATTATATGATAAAATAATTAGTATATTTTGCTTTGATTGGATATAAATTTTAATGCCAAACTTGTACATAATATAAATGTAGTAAATTTTTAGTTTCAAACAAGATAATGTTATTATAACTAAATATTTATTAAGATTAGGAGGATTAATATGGGCTTTAAAGACAAATTTGCGCAATCTTTTGCTAGATCAAAAACAATGACTGGACCTGAGAAAAAAGCTAATGAAATAATGGGAAAACTAATCATGAAAAAAGCGATAGCTCCTATTGTTTTAATGTTAATTGTGTTAATTGGAGGAATTTCATTAAAAGTTAACTCTTTAGTTATTCTTGGAGTAAACTTATTAATTGCAGTTGGAACTTACTTCTATATAAAAAGAGCTAGTGAAAAGTTCCAAAACTTCAAACCTTACGTAGGTAACTTAATAAACCTTGAGAAAAAAGGTAAAAATGAATATGTTGCTATTATAAAACAAGGAAAAATGCCTATTAAATTAGAAATTGCTTACGGTGGAGAAGATTTTGTTAACGTAAAGAAAAATCAATTAGTTCAAGTAAGTTATAACCCTGATGCTAAAATAGCAGTCTTAGTTACAAGATAATAATAAAAAAGCTTCTACAATTAAAGTAGAAGCTTTTTTATTACTCTTGTTCTTCATATGCATATTCTTTATATATTTTTAATGCTTTTGCTAATTGGTCTGGGCATGAAGTTCCTCTATTTTTACAAGGTATATCTTCAAGCATCTCTATTATTTCATCTATATTTTTCCCTTCTACTAAATGCTTAATTCCTATTGCGTTACCTGAACATCCGCCTTCAAATACTACATCTTTTAATATGTCTCCTTGTATATCCATTAATATAGATTTTGAACATACACCTTTTGTATAATATCTATACATTTAAATCCCCCCATTTTTAAAGTTTGAATGTTTATATATTTATAATCTTTATAAAAAAATCAATGTCTATTAATATATATTAATTTTTTTATAATATTTCATATATTTTTTTAATATAGGAATATTAATTCTAGTATTTAACAACTTTATATGTTTTAATTTACTTATAAACATACTTAATTTATAACTAAGAAAGGATGGGGCTCAATTGATTAATAATAAATTTTTTGATAACTATTTTAAAGTCTTAACCCTTCTATTCTGGCCAATTATTTGGTATAAATGGGTTGCACTTTCAATTAAATCTATAGAAATAACTATACTTATATCATATTGTTCTTTATCTATAATATTTATGGCTTTATACTTATTTTTTAATAGAAAAAATAATGATACTAAAGGTATAGTAGTTTTATATAGAATAAGTACTCTATTTGCTTTTATATCTACTTTATTTAGTTTTGTATTATTTCCTACAAGCTATATCTGGCTATATTTAAAAATAGTTTTTGTCCTTATTTATTTTTATTGTTCTTGTCTTCATGTTTATAAATATAAAATAGAAGAAGGTGTTGTTGGTATTTTATCATCTCTTTTATTAATTTTAATCACTTTGTTGTATTAAGGCATATTTAAAAATTATATATTATAAATTAATTTGTTAATTATATAAATATATAATTTAATCTTTGGAAATATTAGACATATAGATTCTTTTCTGATATTATTTATCTTAAAGGATAATATTAATAATGAAATATATAAATAAAGGAGTTAACTACTATGGAAAAAAAAGTTTTAGCTACAGTTGGCGAGAAAGAAATAACTAATTATGATGTTGAAAGTGCACTATCTAGCTTAGATCCTTATCAAGCTATGCATTTTAACACAGAAGAAGGAAAAAAACAATTATTAGAAGACTTAGTTAACCAAGAGTTATTCTACATAGAAGCTAAAGAAAATCAATTACATAATGATGAAGAATTTAAAACTGAAATGAAAAAAATAGAAGAAAACATGTTAAAGCAATATGCTATAAACAAAGTTTTATCTGAAATAAAATTAACTGAAGAAGAAAAGAAAGCTTTCTTTGAAGCTAATAAGTCTAAATTCAATAAATCAGAAACAGCTTCTGCTAAACATATATTAGTAGATTCTGAAGATTTAGCTGGTGAATTACTTAATAAAATAAAAGCTAATGAAATAAGTTTCGAAGATGCAGCATCTAGCCACTCTACTTGCCCATCTAAGGATGCTGGCGGAGATTTAGGATCTTTCCCTAGAGGACAAATGGTTCCTGAATTTGAAGAAGCAGTATTTAATATGAATAAAGGAGAAGTAGCAGGTCCTGTTAAAACTCAATTTGGATATCACTTAATAAAATTAGAAGATATTCAAAAAGGTGGAGAATCTGAGTACGAAGAAGTTAAAAATGAAATAGAAAAAACTTTAATGTACCAAAAACAAAGTGAAGCTTACTCTAATAAATTAAATGATCTTAAATCTAGATTTTCAAATACAGTTAGATTTAATGACTAATATATAAAGCCTAGCAAATTTGCTA
>NZ_JAFFPK010000197.1 GCF_017590215.1 Clostridium sp. CCUG 7971 | reverse complement strand
TTTTTATGCTGATTAAACCAACAAGTGTCAACACCAGCGTTAATTCCACCTTTTATATCTGAATTTAAGCTATCCCCTATCATTAAGACACTTTCTTTATTATTATGACTTAAATTATTTAAAGCATGTTCAAATATATCAGGACTTGGTTTAGCTATTTTTATTTCATCAGATATAACAACATCCTCAAAATAAGGGCCTATAATAGAATTTCTAATTCTTCTATGTTGAACGTCTGCTAGACCATTAGTTATTATTCCGATTCTGTAATTTTTAGATAGGTAACTTAACAATTCTTCAGTTTCTTCATATAAGAAAGAGCCATCCCCTAAAAATTTAACATACATATTACAAAGTTCATTAGCATCAGAATTTATATTTAACTTTTTGACCAACCTATTAAATCTTTCTACTTTTAAAGCATCAGAAGTAATTTTACCTTCTTCAAATTCTATCCAAATTTTAGTATTTATATCTTTATATGTATCTATAATATACTCATCATCAAAATTAGAATCTAAAGTAGATACTAGTTTTCTTATAGCAAAATCTTCACTTTTTTTAAAGTCAAATAGTGTATCATCTGCATCAAATAGAATAATTTCGTACTTCATAATTATGTTCCCCCTCCTTTGAGTAAAATATATAATTTGATAAATTATAACATAATATAAAATATTACTCTAGTATTATATATTTTTAATATAAAATATTTTTTT
>NZ_JAFFPK010000196.1 GCF_017590215.1 Clostridium sp. CCUG 7971 | reverse complement strand
TATTCATATCGAAGAATATGAATGTGAAGCTAGAGATACTAAGCTAGGACCAGAAGAGATAACTAGAGATATACCTAACGTTTCTGAAAGTGCTGTAAAGAACTTAGACGATAGAGGTATAATCAGAGTAGGTGCTGAAGTAGATTCAGGGGATATATTAGTTGGTAAAGTAACTCCAAAAGGAGAAACTGAACTTACAGCTGAAGAAAGATTACTTCGTGCTATCTTTGGGGAAAAAGCTAGAGAAGTTAGAGATACTTCACTAAAAGTTCCTCATGGAGAGTCTGGTATAATAGTTGACGTAAAAGTCTTCACAAGAGAAAATGGAGATGATTTATCTCCAGGAGTTAATGAATTAGTTAGATGTTATATAGCTAAGAAGAGAAAGATAAAAGTCGGAGATAAGATGGCTGGACGTCATGGTAATAAAGGGGTTATCTCAAGAGTATTACCTGAAGAAGATATGCCGTTTATGGAAGATGGAACTCCTCTTGATATAGTTCTTAACCCGCAAGGGGTACCATCTCGTATGAACATCGGACAGGTACTAGAAGTTCATTTAGGACTTGCTGCTAAAACTTTAGGATGGCATGTAGCTACATCAGTATTTGATGGTGCTAAAGAAGGTGACATCAGAAAAGCGTTAGTTAAAGCTGGATATCCAGAAGATGGTAAATTAACTTTACACGATGGTAGAACAGGTGAAA
>NZ_JAFFPK010000195.1 GCF_017590215.1 Clostridium sp. CCUG 7971 | reverse complement strand
AAAAAACTTCTAAAAATGAAAAAGAGAAAGAAGTTAAAGTTTCAAATGGTATAAGTTTATCATCTGGTCTTGTTGCAGGTGGTTCTATAATAGGATTAGTAGGTATAATATTACAAGTAGTAGGCATCGTAAAAGGAGCTGGACCTAGAGGATTTGCCTCTGGAAATATGATGGCTATAATATTATTAATAGTATTATCAGTCTTGACTACATTACCAATCATTAATTCTAAGGTAAGAGATAATGAAAAATAATGATGATGTTTTAAATTTAGTATTTAAAAAAATTGATAATATAGAATATGAGATAAATGATGAAGATATCGTTACAATACTTGAAAAGCAAGATCATAAAATTCAAAGGTTTTTTAGGAAATTAAAATTAAAAATTCCAATGTATAAAAAGATTGAGCTTGATAAATATAGTAGTTATATTTTCTTACAAATTGATGGAATAAAAAATGTTAAGGACTTAGGGAAAGATTTAGAACTAAAATATGGCGAAAAAGCTTACCCACTTTATGAAAGATTACTACTTTTTTTAAATCATATATGTGAAAATTGTAACTACATTGAAAAGCTAAACTAATAAGATAATAAAAACCTCAAAATTTATTGTTAATATAAATAACAATAAATTTTGAGGTTTTCTATATATTAAGGATTATTAAATATAATCATTGTGTATTTAATTGATATTATTAATAAAATGATAATGAAATTCATTTACAAAATTAAAAAAATATGATATATTAATTTTAGGCTTAAAGTTATCGCGGCAAATTTTCTAATTTTAAGAGGAGAATGATAATTATGGCAAAAATGATGGGACCTAGATTTAAACAATGTAGGAGATTAGGAATTAACGTATGTGGACATCCAAAAGCTATGGATAGAGCTACAAAAGGAACTTCTAGAGCAGATAAGAAATTATCACCATACGGAGTTCAATTACTAGAAAAGCAAAGATTAAGAGCATACTACGGAGTATTAGAAAGACAATTTTCTAATTACGTTAAAAAAGCTATGAAATCTAAAGAATCTACAGGTACAGTTTTAATACAAATGCTAGAATGTAGATTAGATAACTTAGTTTACAGACTAGGGTTAGCAAGCTCTATAAGACAAGCTAGACAAATGGTAGTTCATGGACACATATTAGTTAATGGTAAAAAAGTTGATATACCTTCTTATGGTGTATCTGTAGGAGAGGTTATATCTTTAAGAGAAAAATCTCAAGATAATACATTATTTAAAGAAAGTTTTCAAAATAATGCCCTTAGCCAATACCCATATATAACTAAGGACTTAGAAAGTTTCTCAGGTACACTTTCAAGAAAACCTGAAAGACAAGAAATTCCAATTGAAATAGATGATATTTTAGTTGTTGAATACTACTCAAAACTTAAGTAATTAAAAGTTATCAAATCAAAGGCCTTCTATGGGAGAAATATCTTCTATAGAAGGTTTTTACATAGAAAAGCTATAGATTATCTGACTTATAAGTTAGAACAAAATGGCAAGTGGATATAAAATTTGAAGATGTAGGAAATGGGCATGCATAAACATTAAAAAATAATTAACTATAAAGCGCCTTAATATAAGATGCTTTATTTTTTTTCGATAAATTAAATTAAAAAATATAAAATTAACTGCTAAATAATGTTATAAATACCTAAAAAACTAAGAAATAAAACTAAAGGAAAAACCTCTAAAACCCTTGAAATATAAGGGGATGGGAGGGGATATCACATTGAAAAAAATGATAAAAAAGTGCATGGTATTCTTACTTACAGCATGTTTAATATTTGGTTGGTCAATGCCTATATCAGAAGCTGCAAGTAAACACTTAATCATCATAAATACTAAAACAAACAAAATGGGATACTATGTAAATAATAAATTCATAAAAGAATTTAGAGTAGCTACAGGTAAGAAAAGTACTCCAACACCACAAGGAAAATGCAAAATAGTAAATAAGATAAAAAATAGACCATATTACTCAGGAGGAATACCAGGTGGGGACCCTAGAAACCCATTGGGAGATAGATGGTTAGGGCTTCATATAAAAGGAAGCTACGGAACAACATATGGAATTCATGGAAACAATAATGAAAGTTCAATTGGTAAATCTGTATCTGGTGGATGTGTAAGAATGCACAATAAAGACGTAAGATGGCTATTTGACCAAGTTACAACTGGAACAGATGTAATATTAAAATCTACAAATGAAAGCTATAAGCAAATAGCAGCAAAGTATAATATAAAATTATATGACAAAGGTGAAAATCCAGCACCGCCAATAAAAACAGGATGGCAAACAATAGATAATAAAAAATATTACTATGATTCAAAAGGAAAGAAAGTAACAGGATGGCAAACTATAAGTTCAAAGAAATATTACTTTGATGGTAGTGGAGTAATGCAAACAGGATTTAAAACTATAGACAACAAAACTTATTATTTAGGTAATGATGGAATAATGAGAAGTGGATGGCAAAATATAAACAACAATAGATATTACTTCAATTCAGATGGCGAAATGCAAAAGGGATGGCAAACTATAAATAATAATAAATATTACTTTGATAATAATGGAGTAATGCTAAAAGGATGGAATACAATAGATGGTAAAAAATATTACCTAAAATCAGATGGAGTATTAGCAGTAGGAGTTCAAAATGTAGATGGTAAACTATATTACTTTGATAATAACGGCCAATTAGGTTCAGGATGGAAAACTTACCAAAATAAAAAATACTACTTCAATAATGATGGAATAGCTGTAACAGGATGGCAAACTATAGAAGATAAAAAATATTACTTCAACTCAGATGGAGCAATGGTAATAGGAGTAAATACAATAGATGGAACAACTTACTTCTTTGACAATAATGGTCAATTAGGTTCAGGATGGCAAACATATCAAAATAAAAAATACTACTTTAATAATGATGGAATAGCTGTAACAGGATGGCAAACTATAGAAGGTAAAAAATACTACTTCAACCTAGATGGAACAATGGCAACAGGAGTAAATACAATAGATGGAACAACTTACTTCTTTGATGGAAACGGTCAATTAGGATCAGGATGGCAAAGTAGTGAAGGGTATAAGTATTACTTCAATAATGAAGGAGTAGCTTTAACAGGATGGCAAGATATAGAAGGTAAAAGATATTACTTTAACCCAGATGGAACAATGCAACAAAGATGGGAAGAATTAAATGGAAGTATGTATTATTTTAATGAAGATGGCAGTATGCAAAGAGGATGGGCAACAATACACGAAAATAAATACTACTTCAATGAAGAAGGAGCAATGCAAAGAGGATTACAAAGTATAGATGGTAATCAATATTACTTCTATGAGGATGGAAAAATGGCTGTTAATACAGCAGTTGAAGATGGAATAGTAGTAGATGAAAATGGAATAGCTACACAAATGTAATAAAAAGGTACTTACACTAAATGTAAGTACCTTTTTATTTTAATAAATTTTTATCTAAAAATATATTTTATTCCATAAAATGAGTATTTTAGTCCATTTTAAGTATGACTTGTGAATATTTATGCTAATATTGTACTGATACGTTAAAATTAATTTAAGGGGGATGTGATATATTGTGGAATACGACAACTTAAGTATAAAGGCTAAAAAATCATGGTTTGTGGCAAGATTAATAACTACTGTTATAGTAAGTATTATTTTAATTGTAGGGGTTTGGTTTAGTATTTATAACATGAAATTTAAATACGCAGTAATGTTTGAAGCTCCTATAAATATAACTGTTGGTATTATTATTTTATTACTACTTGTTAATACATTTATATATCCGATTATAGAGTATAAGCAGTGGAGATACATTATAAATAAAGATAAAGTAGATTTTATACATGGTATATATATTACAAAAAGAACTATAGTTCCAATGGTTAGAATACAACATATAGTTATAACTGAAGGATTTATAAATAGATTTTTTAATCTTGCAAATGTAGATATTCATACAGCTGGAGGAATACATACAATACCAAACATAGAGTTAGAAAAAGCTAAAGAAATCAGTGAATACTTAAAAGATAAAATAAGTAAGAAGGTGGAAGGTTATGATGTTAGAATCGACTAGAAACCATTGGTCCAGTGTGATTACAAATATATTTAAAAATATAGTCAGTAATATAATATTTATAGTTTTACTTACTAAGTGGTTAAGTGACTATATTATTTTAATAGCTATATTAATAATTAGTATTGATATTATAGTTGCTTTTATGAGTTGGAGAAATAATACTTTTTATATAAAAGATAATATATTGTTTATAGAAAGTGGAGTATTTGAAAAAAGTAAAAAAGAAATACCGCTAGAGAAAATAAGCACAGTAGATACTAAAGCTAGTATTTTAAACACTATACTAGGTGTATCATTATTAAGTATAAACACTGGAGCTGTTGGTGTTATTAATAGTGCAGAATTTAAGTTTTTATTAAAAAATGAAAAGATAGAAAATCTTAAAAAAATATTACTATCTGAAAACAAAGAAAGTGAAGTATTAGAGGTTGAAGATACACAACAAGAAGAAAATATAAGCTATAAAGAACAGTATACTTATAAAGTTAGCTTTAAAGATATACTAAAATATACTTTTACTAAGAGTAAGATATATTTTATTTTACCTATAGGGGTTATAATTGATAAGTTAGACTCTACTATAGGTCTTGATGAGTTAAATAAATATATAGAAAAACACAGTGGTGATATCGAAAATATAGGAAGTAAGGTATCTGAGTTTCCTATACTAACAATGGTATTAATGATTGCTGGATTATTAATAACAATTTATATTATAGCAACAATAATTTGTTTTGTTTTAGATTATATAAAATATTATGATTTTACTTTATATAGAGAAGACAATAATATTTCTATACAATATGGTTTGCTTAATAAAAATAAGTTTAACTTTAAATTAGAACAAGTAAACAGCTTAAAGTTAAAACAAAACTTATTATGTCAAATGTTTGGTTTATATAATATTGAGGTAGGAGTTATTGGATATGGAAATAGTGATGATTCAAAAATAAAGTCTATATTATATCCAATAGCTAATAAAAAATTAAAAGATGAGATAATTAAAAATATATTAAATGAATTTGAATTTGATAAAGAGGTACATAAACCATATAAAAAATATAGTTATATGTTCTTAACTAAGAGATATGTTATAACTACGACTATAATTTTATTAGTATCTTACTTTGATAATTTTACTAACTTTGAGTTTGATATATATAAGATAATATTCCCAGTTATTTTAGGTATTCAAACATTCTTAGGATATATGAGTTACAATAATAATGCAATCGGAATAGATGATAAAAACATATTTTTAAGTAATGGAAGTATAGTAAAAAAGACAATAATTATTCCTAAAGATAAAGTACAGTCAATAGCATATAAACAAGGTATATTCCAAAAGAATAAAAGGATATGTGATTACAGTATAGATATATACTCTGATGATTTAGGGGATATAATTAAAGTTAAAAATATAGAGAAAGATTTAGTCTTTACTTTGGAGAATAAAATAGTATAAAAATAACCCTCTATCTAAAAAAGTAAA
>NZ_JAFFPK010000194.1 GCF_017590215.1 Clostridium sp. CCUG 7971 | reverse complement strand
GAAATTTCATAGCACTTTTTATTATAATTCTTCATTTTTTACTATATAATTAGTTGCAGAGTGGCTTTCTTCTTGTTTTGATTGTCCAATATATAGTACTTTTTTAGTTTTTTCATCTAATACTACAATATTATATGATAGTTCACTTTGACTTATATATGAAATACCCTTTTCTTCTTTATACGAATTTAATACTAAATATATCTTATTGTCTAATACCCTAAATCCCCTTATTTGTGAATTTTCATTAATTTTGTCAATCTTATATACTTTATCATTTTCTATAACTTTTTCTTTTTCTAAATCTACGCTACATTGGTGTATAATTGTAGACTTTTTATCTGTCGTGCTATCATTATAAATTATATTTAACTTATTATCATCTATACTATAGGCTGTGTCATTATCATTTGAGTTATTTTTTTCTTTTATTTTTACAGGGTCTTTTATATAATCAAACTTATTATTTTCTAAATCATAATAAACTAAATATTGTTCACCTGAGTCTTTATATGTCTGAGCCATAAAATATATTTTGTTATTATTTACAAAACTCACTCCATTTGATATATCTACATTTTCTTTTATTTTTATTTCATCAAATAATTGCGCTTTTTGATTTTCTAAGCCTATTTTATAAATAGATATACTACTATTTCTATTATCTATAATATTTCCATTTTTATCATAATTAATGTCATTTGTTATTCCTATTGCTAAATATATTTCATTTTTATATTTTATTACTAAACAACATTCCCTTGCATTATCATATTCTTCAGAGGAATTTATTATATCTATATCAAATTCAGTTATCTTATTAGTTTTTAGGTTTTTATCAGTAATTTTAGTATTAAATTTAGCACCTTCACTTGCATAGTAATCCGTTGATATATAGCCTAAATATCCTATACTTTCTTTATCTTCGTATATTAAGTTTGAATCATGCACAGAATTAAATAAATTTCTATTTTCAACTACATTTTTAGAGTATTTACTTACTCCAGGTAATCCTTTTGCTATTTTTTTAACTTTAAATCCATCTTTTGATAATACAGTTTCCTTAGTATTATATAATCCTTTTCCTTCTTGAGATATTATAGAAACATCACCTAACTCACTTTTATTTCCTTTTACATCTTCTATTTTCATATTAGTATCATTAGAGGCTATTATTATTCCTATTAATATGAAGGAAGATAATACTACTCCTAAAGTTATTTTAGATAAATTCTTTTTCATATTTTATCCCCCCTTATAAAGTTATCTTTGATTTTATCAGTTTATAAGATATACTTATTGACAAAATAAATAATATTAAAAAGTATATTAAACTCATTGATAATCCTTGATCTGAGTAAGTTACATACTTTATTAACATGAAATAATATATTATTAGTGATAATAATATATATAATATGCCAAATGCTATTCCTTTTCTTTTATATGATCTTTCAATAAGTACTCCTGTAAATATAACTACTACTGAAAGTAATACTCCAAATATATTTATCATAAAAAAGTCAATAATATATGGTGATATTAAGTTTAATCTTGAAGGATTATTCATCATATTTGAGAATATATTTGTAAACCCATCTATATTAGCTCCTGTAATTATTTTTAATATAATAGTATCAATGTACCAAAATATCACTTGGCTAACTATTATTCCATAAATCATAACAAGTATTGTCAAAAGCTTTGCCAAATAAATGTTAAATCTCTTTTGAGGCAATGTAAGTAATGCACATATAGTCTTACTTCTTGAATAGTAGTCTCTATACCATATAATAAGCGCATATATTAAACAGCTTAAAACTGCAATACCAAGGACAATACTACTAAAAACATGTATTTGATCAATGACAAATCCTTTCACATAATCTTCATTTATATAAGTTTTAAATATATTAAAATCTAACGGTATCATTTGATTTCTATTCATATGCCTCATAGTATCATTAATACCTAAGCCTACACTTACTATATTTCCTAAAAATAATGTAACTATTAAACCAAAGTATAATTTATATATTCTTTTAAATTCCATATTATATAAAGTTAATATATTACTCACCCTGATATACCTCCCTCATTTTATCTATTATAGACTTCCCTTCTTCTTCACGAGTTTGTTCTGCATTAAATATTAGCTGTACTTTTCCCTCATCTATAAGTACTACATCATCTGCTAACATTTCAATTTCTGATATTTCATGAGTAGTTAGTACTATACTTTGTTCATTACTTATGTATTTTGTCATTACCCCTAAAAACTCTTCTCTTTTAAATATATCGATTCCTGAAAAAGGTTCATCAAGTAAGGTATATTTTGCATTTTGTGCAAATCCTATTATTATTTTAACTCTTGCAATATTTCCTTTTGAAAGTTTTGATATTTCTTTATCATCACTTAAATTGAACAATTCAAGCATTTCATAAGCTTTATTATCATCCCAGTTTTTATAAAACTCTTTCATGAATTCAAAGCTCTCTTTTATTGTAAACTGTGCAAAGTGATTATCTACATCTGGCACAAAAGATATTTTGTTATATGTATTGTGGTTTAATTTTTCTCCATCTATAAGTATTTCTCCACTATCTATATTAATAAGACCAGCTATAGCTTTTAACGTCGTTGATTTTCCTACCCCATTAATTCCAAGTAAGCAAGTTATTTTCCCTTCGTGTATATTAAAAGACACACCATCAAGGGCTTTAACTTTTTTATACTTTTTATATATATTTTTAATTTCTATCACAATACTTCCCCCTAGTATCTATCATTTATTATTTTTAAGATTTCTTCCTTATCTACATCTATCGCCTTCATATTTTCTATAAAAACTTCCATAGACTCGTCTATAAGATCATATTTTATCTTATTTATAATTTCTGTGTTAGTAGTTATGCTACTTTGATAACTTTTAACTGTATCTATAATCCCCATCTCTTCCATCTCCTTGTATGATTTTTGTACTGTATTTGGATTTACCTTTATACTTACTGCCATTTCTCTTCTTGAAGGTATAATATCTCCTGGATTTAATTCACCTCTTACAATCTTTTGTTTTATGAATCTTATAATTTGGATATAAACTGGTTCTCTGTCATTTGCTTTAAAGTTCATGCAATCACCTCCGTATTACCGTACTAGTTCAGTAGTACAGCTTATAACTGTATTATATTATTAGTACGGTTATAATGCAATTGTTTTTTACTTATATTTCATTATTGTATAAAAA
>NZ_JAFFPK010000193.1 GCF_017590215.1 Clostridium sp. CCUG 7971 | reverse complement strand
AAAAATTTAAAATAAATTATTTTATTTAATAATTTACTTTGCTTTTTTTACTTAATTTATGATAAATTTCTCCATTATTTTCTAAAAAATATATTTTTTTATTTAATTTTACATAAAAATATTTGTGAGGTTACATACTTTTTTATATTTATTTATAAAATATTTACCTAATGAGTTATACATTAAAAACACACATAATAATCGATAAATTATATTTTTACATAAAAAGAACTCTAATAAATAGAGTTCTTTTTATGTAATCTTTATTTTTTATAAGTTATTTCTTCTTTTCAGGCATTATATCTTCAAATATAAAACCATGAAGTATATCTAATGAGCTCGGTTCAAATTGCATTACTGACTTATTATTTATTCTTACATTCTTGCTATTAACACCATCATCTATAGGGAATTCCATTTGAGTTATATTGAAGTTACCAATTTTTAATACTCTACCACCAATATTAAGGATTTCAGCAGGCTTCATATTAGTTTTAACATAAGGAAGTATTGTATCTAATAATTTAGGGTATTTTGTCATAGGTAAATCTTTTACCCCCTTCATCATACCTTCAATAACTTGTCTTTGTCTTTTATCTCTTTCCAAAGCTCCACCACTACCACCTTTTCTTATACGTGAGTATGCAAGAGCTTGGTACCCATTTAATTTTTGTTCCCCAGCACTTTTGATGTATGATATAGAGCCTTTATTATCTTTAGAATCCCATCCATATGTTTCAGGAATAAATTTATTTAGCTCTTGTATTTCATTTTGTTTAACATCTATAGTTATACCTCCTAAAGTATCAATTATGTCCATAAATGAATAGAAATCAACAATAGCGTAATTTTGGATATCTAGTTCAAAGTTTCTCTCTATCGTTTCTGCTAATAAATTTATACCGCCATATGCATAAGCCTCAGTAAGCTTTATATCTCCATATCCTGATGTAGAAACATATGTATCACGAGCAAGTGATGTTAATTTTAAACTTTTATTTTTACTATCAACGGTAAGTATCATCATAGCATCACTACGAGAACTTTTCTCTCCTGGTCTTCCATCTGTACCACAAAGTAATATATTAGTTATACCTTCCTCTGATTTATAATCACTTTTTCCAAGTGTGTTACTATCTCCCCCAGAATCATACATACTATTTAATTTAAAATAAACAAGTCCAAATGCGCTCGCAGGTATTATTATTATTAAAATTGCCAATAGCACAACTATTCTTTTTAGTATTTTATTACTCATTATTTATCCTCCCAAATAAGTACCCATATTATTTATATATTCTAATTTCTATTGAATGTTGTTTATAATTTATTATTCAACCATATATAATTTATGGATAATTTTCACTATTAAAGCTATCGCTAACATTTTACCATAATAACTTTATTTTTTTCTACATAATTTCTCTTTTTTTGTAAATCACTAAAAATATTTCAATTTAAAATATTTAATTTCACATAACTATAGTAAAAAGATAAAGGTATCCCTCCTAACCCTCTTACTGATACTACACTTGCTCCTATTATAAAATATATTTTTATAAAGCTTTAAAGCAACATATAATATACGCTGAAATGCAACCTAAGGTATAATATTTCCTAACTGATAAATGAGAAGAACTTTATGAAATTATATCTTCCCTTGAATATTGGTCTAATAAGTATTATCCTAATTTATATGAAAGTAATAGATAGTTATATTTCTAAATTAGCACGATAAAAGTAGGAGGAATTTCAATGAGCTGGATAATTAAAACATTTAGTGAACTAACAACAGATGAGTTATATAAAATACTTCAACTTAGAAATGAAGTGTTTATAGTGGAACAAGAATGCCCTTATCAAGATATAGATGGTAAAGATAATAAGTCTTATCATATATTTTTAGAAAAAGACAATGAAGTAATAGCCTATTCAAGGATACTAAAAAAAGGTATTTCATATGAACAAGCATCTATTGGAAGAGTTATTGTAAAAAAAGATTATCGTGGTAGAAACATAGCTAGAGATATGTTATTGAAAAGTATCTCTTTCATAGAAAATAGTTTACACGAGAAAGAAATCAAAATTCAAGCACAGGCATACTTAGATAAATTTTATAGTAGCCTAGGATTTAAAAAAATATCTGATGTGTATTTAGAAGACAACATTCCTCATATGGATATGTTATATAAAAAATAAAATAAATAAAAATCCGTATCGTTTACAAATGGTACGGATTTTTATTTATTTTATTATGTTTTTAGTTTATATAAACCTTAAACCTTATTTAAAGTTTATATATTTCTTTGATATAAATATATCTTCAAATTTTTTATCATTTAATATTTCATGTGTTATAAATTGCCCATTATAATATAGACTATATGTTGTAAATGGTGTATTTGAATTTTGTGCTTGTTCTTTACTTTCATATTTAATTATATTAAGCTGTATGTCTCTTTCTTCTGCGAATTCTTTTACCATAGATACATATTTTGAGGTAAATGGACATTGATTTGAGTAATATAAAACAAATCCTGATTCATTAATATCCTCTACTTTTACAGACTCTTTGAATTTAGGAATATCTATATCTTTTTCAAATGGCAAGTATAATAATTCATAGTATGGATTTGCAGTATCTGCTAATATAAATCCTTTATATTTTAAATACTTTGAGTCCGCCAAGTATGGTCTCTTTTTATTAGAACTTAATATAACTAATCCCTTTTTCCCTTTTTCTTTACTATCATTAATACATTCTTCTAATAATATGTTAGAAATACCTTGTCCCTTGTATTTTCCTGAAACCCACAAGCAATTAATAAACATATATTCATTTGCAATAATAGGACACCATGCATTTTCAGCTGGTATATATTCAATAAAAACTTTCCCTCTTACATCTCCCTTTTTAAATACTATACCTTCTTTAAATCTATCTTTTAGCCAGCTTTTTTTAGATAAAACTTGGAATTCTCCTTTTTTATCAGAAATAGCACAACAAATATGCTCTTTATCTATATTATCAATATTAACATCTACTATTTCCATTGTATTTCCCCCTCATAGTTCTAATATCTTTTATTATATACTTAATAAGATTCTTATTAATAATCTTTTTAATAAGTAAGCATCTTTTAATTTAAATAAACTGTATTATAATTTATAAATAATTATCTTAAATATATAAAGAACCGTATCATTTATAGCTGATACGGTTCTTTATTATTCATCTACGTTAAGTAATATTTATTATTTTAATTTTAGTTTGTCTTTAATTAAGGTCTTCTTGCACCTTTGAATGTCTTTTCATAGTATCCTGATGATAACTTCGATTTCTTAACTCCATCTCTAGGATTAGATGCATGTATAAATTCATCATTTCCTATGTACATTCCCACATGACTTACTCTACCTTTTTTCATAGTATCGAAAAATACTAAATCTCCAGGTTGTAAGTCTTTTTTCTCTATTGCTTGTCCAAACTTACTTTGATCATAAGATACTCTTGGTATATCTTTTCCTAATTCAGTTTTATATATATACCTAACTAATCCAGAGCAATCAAATGCATGAGGTCCATTCGCTCCCCAAACATATGGTTTTCCTATTTGATTTTCTAATGTTTTTATCGCATTATCCATTTTATTAGATGTTTTAGGTTCATAATTAATATTATTAGTATTAGCTACAGATCCATGACTTTCTATTTTCTGAATATTCTTTTGAATATTATTAGAAGGTGCATTATTTATAGGAATGTCTTCTATTTTTTGTGTATCCACCCTATTCATGTTGATACTACCTAATATTGTATTTAAAATATCTAAAGTATCTAAATTATCTAAATTATTATTATCACATGAACATGAGCATTCACACATACCACTAGAATTACCTAATACGCTTTCTAATATATCATCAAAAGGATCAGAGCTTATACTTAACGAATTTTTATTATTTAAATTTGAACGACTAATACTATTTAAAAAGCTACTTAAAACAATTTGACTTATATCACTCATATATCTAACCTCCATACTTTCAATTTTATTTTTTAAGTAATAAAAGAATATATTTATTAAAAATTTTTTAATTTTAATATAAAAATTACATCTCTTACTTATAATCGGCTTAATTTATTTTTTATTTAATCTTATTTATAATCTAAATCTCCTAAATACCTCTAAATAGGCTAATACTCGCAACATAAGTATTTTTTATTATACAAAAATTTTCATTACTATTTACCTATTAAAATAGTACCATTAGACTCTTAAATGAATACTATTGTAATTATATAAATAATAAAAATTAAAGATTTTATTATCCAAGTATATTGCTTTTTAAGCATATATTTAGCTATATATATTTTTTAGTTTGGAGGGTAAAATTATGAAAAAGAAGTTTTATGATATTTTGTACAACATGATATGCCGTGGTCGTAATGTATTTAGTTTTAAAATGAAATCAATAAAAACTAGACAATTTCCTTATGAAATTGAAATCATAGCTGAAAACCTATATGTACCTTGGGCCATGGATATAAGCAATAAAGGAGATATATATTTTACAGAACGCTCTGGTTCGATTAGAGTTATTGAAAATGGTAAACTTAATCCCCAACCTCTCATTACATTTAGTTCACCATTTGTAAGTCAAGGCGAAGGTGGTTTAATGGGAATAGCTTTAGATCCTAATTTTTCACAAAATAACTATATCTATGTTATGCATTCATATACAGAAAATAACCAGATTTATAACCGTGTTGTTAGACTAATAAAGAGCGATAATATAGTAGCTATTGATAAAATACTCTTAGATAAAATACCAGGAGGCCAAATTCATAATGGAGGAAGAATAAAGATAGGTCCAGATAATAAATTATATATAGCAACAGGAGATTCAGGAAATTCTTCATTATCTCAAGACTTATTAAGTACAGCCGGAAAAATACTACGAATAGAATTAGATGGTAATATTCCTGAAGATAACCCTTTTATTAATTCACCTATTTATAGCTTCGGTCATAGAAACCCACAAGGATTAGCTTGGAATTCAAAAAATATATTGTATGAATCAGAACATGGACAGTCAGCACATGATGAAATAAATATAATACAACCAGGAGCTAATTATGGTTGGCCTCTAGTCCAAGGAGATGAAGAATCTACAGAAATTACAACACAAAAACCTTTGGTACATAGTGGAGAAGATACATGGGCACCATCTGGTATTGCTTTTGTTGAACAAGGACCATGGCAAGGTAAATTACTAGTAGCTAATTTACGTGGCCAGCAACTACTTGCTATATCTCTAAACAAAAAAGGAACAGTGATTAAGGATATAGAGCCATTATTAAAAAATGAATATGGACGTTTGCGTGATGTTATTCAGAGTAAGGATGGATCCATCTACCTAACAACAAGTAATAAGGATGGCCGAGGAAACCCTGATATAACTGATGATAAAATAATCCGTCTCATACCAAGATAAACTAATAAATATATTTATAAAATAACTGATGATTTAAATTTATTTAACTAAAAAATAGGTGCTTAAGTAGCACCTATTTTTTAGAATTTAAACTTACACTAACTTTTTATCACGTAGATTTTTATTATCAAATATAAATCTAGATATTTCATTTTTTTGCTTGATACTTAATTTATCAAATTTTAAATTATATAAGTATGTACTATTTCTAAAATTAGTTCTCTTTTTTATTATAGTACTTTTTATATCATGAGTTTTACCATCTATATCAATTTTTACTTTAAGATTCTTAGTTTGATAGATATTTTCATAAGTTTCCATAAGCATACCATCAATACTAATATCTAAGGTGTTTCCACTATATTCTATACGTTCTCTTGGTAATAATGTATAGTTTAAATCTAATACTATAGGTAGCCTATAGTT
Source organism: Clostridium sp. CCUG 7971 (assembly GCF_017590215.1). GTDB lineage: Bacteria > Bacillota > Clostridia > Peptostreptococcales > Peptostreptococcaceae > Faecalimicrobium. The sequence continues at coordinate 1,083 of NZ_JAFFPK010000193.1, read as the reverse complement.
TTTTCGTCTTTGATTTTTCTCTATTGGTGAACTAAATTCCCCCTTATAGTATAATACATTGTCTTCTATTATTTTTTCGGTTATTAGAAGTTCAGTTGTATATAATCCACTATAGCTTACAAACTCTACTTTTATAATGCTTTGTTCATCAAATCTAATAATATCGTATTTATCAATTGGACATCTAAATAAAACTTCTCTATTATTTAAATATTCTACATCACTTGTATATAGTTTCCCCTTATAAATCGTACGTATAATTAAATTTATATCATCCTCTAAAATTTGATTATACTTATTAACTGATTTTTCTATATATCTTACAGATTTTTTATTAAATAAGCTAAACACGGTCTATACCCTCCTCTTTTTAAATATCCTCCTATATTTAGTATAGTACAGTTTTATTTTTCATGCCTAAAGAAAACCGTATTACTTGGTAATAATACGGTTTTACTTATATATAAAATAAATATCTTTAAATTTCATTTCTTATATCCTTTTTCTTATATATTCTAATATATATCCTATTCCCATTCCTATAAAACTACCTACTGTCCCCCACATAAAATTATCTGTAATAAATCCAATTGCTGTTCCAATCATAAGTCCACCTAGCATTAAATTAACTGATAGTTCATCTTCTTCATTTTCATCAAACTCTATATAATTATTATTAGGTAAATCATTTATTTCAATTGTTTCTTCATCTTTAATTTTACTCTCATTAATTATTAAGTCATCTAATGTTATATTAAATATATCTCTTAATAATATAAGATTGTCTATATCTGGATACGTTTTGCCTGACTCCCATTTTGATACAGCTTGACGAGATACATTTAGCATTTTTGCAAGTTGTTCCTGTGATAAATTTTTTTCTTTTCTCAATTTTTTTAGATTCTCACTTAAGTTCAATATAATCACCTCATCTTAACTTTAATTATATTTATTTCTGTAGAAATTAACAATCATTGTATAGTTGCATTTTGTTAACTTATGGTTGCATTGCTGATATTATCTAGATTCTTCTTAAATTTTTATAAGAAAGAAATATTAATTCTATAAAATAAAGTACCGTAT
>NZ_JAFFPK010000192.1 GCF_017590215.1 Clostridium sp. CCUG 7971 | reverse complement strand
ATACAGGTCATGCTAAGTTTATAGTATTGCGACAGTTTGGAAAGATTAGGAAGAGTAGGGTCATCTACTCTTTTTTTTTACTTCCCCAAAAATTCATTTCAATCTCTTCTGTATTCCCATTCCATGTAAGAGTATCTATTATCAGTCCTAACATAAACTTTTTCTTTTTAATATCATCAATTTTATTATAATGAGTTTTAAACTCATCTAAAGCATTTAATACAATCCCAATATTTTTAATACTATTATTTGTATTATTAATATCATCTAATATGTAGTTATATTTAGATTCTAAGTCTTTAATCTCTGATGTAATATCATTTATTTTATCTTTAAGAATTTGAGTAACATCAGAGTTAAAATCTGCTAATTTATCTATAAGATTATTTAATTGATTTCTTTTATTTTTTATTTTGCTTTCCAGACTTTTTAATAAACTCTTATTATCTGTTATAGATGCATCATCTAAAGCAAGTTTACCTAATAATTTAGTTTTATCTAAATTCATGATGTTATCAACTACAGCTTGTTCGATATCAATACCTTTGACATTTGGATTATCACAAAGGGATCTCTTTGATGTGATAGCTAAAGTACAAGCATAGTAATGGTGATTTCGACCATATGAAACTCTCATAGGGGAGCCACAATTAGCACATCTAATAAGTCCAGATAGAATTCCTTTACTTGAAGTACCTAATCTCATTGTTTTATTTTTATCCTTGTTTTTTAGCAACATATTTTGTACTAGCAACCATTTATCGGCATCAATTATTCCTTTATGTTTAGCTACAGCTGCAATCCATTCGCTAACATCTCTTTTATTAAATGCATTATCTCTTTTGTTATAGGTAAGTATACCATACCCTTCTTTATCTCCTGTGACAAGCATACCCTTATTTCTTAAGTATTCTAATACATTAACATTACTTTTAACATAAACAGGATTAGAAAGGATTTTAGAGACTGTAGAAGCTGTAAAATATTTATCTCTTTTACTTTTATATTTTCCTTCTTGTAGATAAGATACTACTTGATTGATAGAACCTAGTTCTAGATACTTATTATATATAATTTTTACTAAGTTCATTTCTTTTTTATTTACTATAAGTTTAGACATTTTACGTTCTTTCATTTCTTCATCTATATAAGTCATACTTTCAGAATCAAAACCAAGTGGAGGCATACCACCTAGCCATCTACCACTTTTTGCAAGTTCAAGCATATTATCTTTAACTCTTTCAGCGATAGTTTCTCTTTCAAGTTGAGCAAAAACACTTGATATATACATCATAGCTCTTCCCATTGGAGTAGAGGTATCAAATTGTTCTTTGATAGATACAAAGGATATATTATGTTTTTGTAAATCATCAATTAAATTTGCAAAGTCTCCTATATTTCTACTAACTCTATCTAATCTATAACAAAGCATCATATCAAACTCTTTTAATTTTGCTGAATTCATCATCTCTTGAAATTTTGGTCTATTTGTAGATCCTCCACTAAATCCTTCATCTTCATATATTTTTATATAAGTTACATTAGGATAGTGAAGCTTTATATAATCTTTACATAATTGTATTTGATTTTCTATTGATTCACCTTTACCAGTGAATACTGATTTTCTTGAGTATATTGCTATTTTCATTTTTTACACCCCTTTCAATTATAAATTATAGCAAAATATAATATATATCAATAATAAAACGATAAATAAGTAAAATGTTCATAAAAATAATAGGTTATATAAAAAAGAGTATAGATTTTATAATTATGATAATATTATTGAAACAAATAATTAAGACAATTTATTTCAATGTATAAATTTTAATTTTAAAAAGTAAATGAGGTTAAATGATGATTTATGTATTAGTACTAATATACATTTTTATAGTTATAAAATTGCTAGAAAAATGTTATAAACACTATTGTACATTAAAAGAACTAGATAATATAATAGATGATTTAAAAGAGAGAAATAAAACAATTGAAAGGTATTTAGAAAAATATCAATAAAAATACATTAAAATATTGTTTGAATATTATATAGATTAACTATGGGAGGTCGTGGATAAAGTGAATAAAATAAAGATAAATTATAAACATTTACTTTTAATTTCAATTGCACCTTTTATGATTTATTATTATTGTGTTTGTGTAAAAATTATAATTCATAGTGAGTATAATTTAGAATATGTTATTATATCGCTTCTGCTTATGATCTTACCATTAGTTATCTATAAATCTATGAAATTCGCATTAGAAAGAAAATATTATAAATCAATATTAATTATATTAATTTATGCATCTATATTTTCTTTTGTACTATATTTCGAAATTGGATTCTTGAAAGATAAAAAGATATACAACAATATAAGTACTAATACCATAAAAATAGAAAGTAATACGAATGAAAAAGACTAGAACTATCTAGTCTTTTTATCTTTCAATTTAATAAAAGTTAAAAAAAATAGAATATAATGTAAAAAAAGATGATATTATTAGTAAAATTAAAAATCAATTAAGGAGTTGGAAAATATGAATTTATCCAAAAAAATAGAAGAAAAAAGAAAATTTAAACAAAAAGAAATAAGAACTAAAAATATAAAAGTAGCCACAATGGGGTTAGCAGCAGGAATGTTGACCGGAGCAATAGGTGGTATAATTCTAGCTCCTAAATCAGGCAAGGAAACAAGAAAAGATATCAAAGAAGTATCAAATAAAGTTGCATCGAAAGTAAATAATAAAGCATATGAAGCAAAAGGTATAATCAATGAAAAAATCAATATAGAAAAAGAAAATATAATAGAATCTAAAAATAGAATAAAAGAGTATATAGATAAAAAGAAAAACAATACAGAAAATGAAGAAATTATAGAAGAGAAGATATTATTAGTAGAAGGTAGTATAGAAGAAAAGGTAGATGCTTAATTATGTATATAGATGTAAATGTGATATACATAGTGGCCTCTATATTAGGATGTATAGCTTTAGTTTATTTGATATTTACTTTAAGTAATATGAATAAATTTATAAAAGACTTAAATGATTTAGTTTCGGATAATTCTAGTAATATACATAATTCATTGAATAAATTACCTGATGTAGTGGATAATTTCAATGAAATAAGTGAGAATGTAAAAGATGTTACAGAAGTAGTTACAGATGTAACAGCAGATTTTATTATTACTAAGGAGAATATGAAATCAAATGTTGAGATTACATGTGAAATATTAAATATACTAAAAAGTGTATTTTTATCAAAATAAAAAGCCTAGGTATTAACCTAGTCTTTTTTTATTTTACGAACTTTGTAACGACCTCTAACAGATGAGTGAAAATATTTAGTCTTATTTGGAGATGATAAAAAATTAATATAGATATGTGTAGATACGTTATAGAAATCAAATATATTAGAAGATTTTGATTCAACTCTTAAAATCCTAGCGTTTCTATCGTATCCAATAGAGACTATCCCACCTGAAGATATAGGTATCATTTGCATATTTCTAATCTCCTTTCAGATATTATATATTTGTTAAATTATAAAATTAAATAAAGAAAAAAAGTCTATAAATGCAAACCTAAATATTTTAAAGTAATAAGGAAAAAATCGATATTAGTGAGATTAGAGTAATGAATTAAAGATTATAATGCTATGAATTAGTATTAGAGAATTTTAATATATAGAATTAATTTTTTAATTAAATATATAAATGGAAATATTAAAAAAATAAAAAGACTAGGAAAATTAAAGTCTAGTCTCTTTATTATGTTTTATAATTTTCAATTAATTTAAATTTGACATATCTTTATATAGAATAAATTTGGAAAAAACTTATAGAAAATATTTTATAAATTACGAATTATATAAAGTTATTATGAAGCTATAATTAATTTATATAATAACTTTACATACATATAAATTATTTTACATACGAATATATACGAAATATATAGATATAGTCTATAATTGTAAATTAAACGACAACATAAAATGACTAAATAAGACATTAACGATATGATATAGTATTATTTGGAATAATTATAGGAAGTAGGGGGTAATAAATATATGAAAAAAAGTAAAATATTAATAACAAGTATGGTCTTAGGTATATTATATTCAGTTTATCTTGTAGCTTATTTCTCAGGAGCTATAGGGAACTCAACTGATGCAGCACAAACATTAGGGGCATCACTTGCAGCAACTTTAGTTATGCCTCATATGGCCTGTGTGGCAATTGCATCTATATTCTCAATAGTTGCAGTTATAACGAATAAAGCATGGGCTGGATTAACAGCAATGATATTGTATTTTGTAAGTGGAATATTATTTTTACCTTATGTAATCTTCTCTGCTGTTATAGGAATACTAGCAGTATTTGGATGGATAAATATGAGAAAGATTCAACTAGAATATGCTAATTAAGTGAAAAAAAGATGTAGGTGACTACATCTTTTTTTATAGCTCTTTTGGCTTATACAGTTGTTCTTGAGGATATTGATTTTTTATACTTGGTTTTCTAACTCCTATTTTCATATTACCCACTTAAAATGTTATATATAGAATTAGATTTATACATTATAAGTTCATCTAGAACTTTCAAATGTTCAATTATTTAACTAGATAAAATATTTATTAATTTACTCCCTAATTTTGTACATAATAAATTCTTCTGGAACACTAAAGTAACTACTTAGTTGTTCTATAGTTACATATTCATATCCAGTAGAAAATTTATTTAAATCTTCATCTGTTATTAACAAATGAGCAGCAAAGCTGTTTGCTTCATTTTCATATTTATCAGTAATACAGAAAGTATAATTACTCAAAAAACAAACATTGAATTCTTTATGTAATAAAGCATGTCCAAGCTCATGGGCTAAAACTGGCTTAAGTTCATCCTTTGAAAAGCTATTATTTAAATGTATTATAGGTGTACATAAAACATTTTGAAAAAGTCCTTTAATATTTCCTAATGGTTCAAAGAGTATAGGTATATTTAAAAGTTTGCATAATTCATACGGATTGCGAGTTTTATATTTATTTGCTAAATCATCTGCTATATCTTTTATTCTCCCCATAAAACTACAACCCCTTATTTTTTAGACTTCATACTCTTAGCATATTCAATACCATTTTTTATAGCATTTCTTAAAAGTATAAGGTCATTATCATCAATTATTTCACCATTAAGCATAAGACCTTCTTGGTTAAGTATTTGGCTCATAGTTTCTTCAATCAATTCTTCAACATCTTTTTCATCTTTATTTATATTAACTTTATTATCCATATTTTTTATGTCTGTTTTACCAAGTAGATAATCAGTTGATACATTGAATATATCTGATAATTTTAACAAATCTTCCATTATAGGATCTCTTTTCTGAGTTTCCCACATGGCTACTTTACTTAATGAAGAATTAAGCAATTTAGCTAATTCTGTTTGTGTTAATCCTTTTTCTTTTCTTAAATACTTCAATCTATTAGAAAACATTTTTATCACTCCTACAACAATTTTATAATGAAATTGTATCACTAATAGTGAAACAAAGAAATAATTTTTATATTTATATCACAAAAAGAAATAAAATGCTTGCAATATATCACTTAAGGTGATAAGATTAAATTATCACAAATAGTGAAGTGAATAGAGGTGACATATGAAAGATTTAATCGATTTTAGAATAAGTCTCAAATTAACTCAGAGAGAAATGGCTAATGAAATAGGTGTGTCTAAATCATATTATCAAAAGGTAGAAGGAAGTTTTAAGAAGCCAGGAAGAGGGTTTATTGAAAAGTTTAAAGAAACTTTTCCAAACAAAGACATAGGAATATTTTTTTAAAAAAGAATATCACTAAAAGTGATAAAGGGAGTGGTTATATGATAATTTTAGATAAAAGAGAAGTACTTGGAGAACAAGTTCAAACATTTGGAACAATAGATAATCCATTATTTTTGGCAAAGGATGTTGCTAAATGGATAGGATATGGTGTTAGTAATGTATCTAAGATGGTAAAAAATGTGGAGGATAATGAGAGAATAATCGCTCGTATAAATAATACGAGTGCAATATTTTTGACAGAAGATGGATTATACGAAGTATTAATGCAAAGTAGGAAACCAATAGCGAAACAGTTTAAAAAGGAAATAAAGAAGATACTAAAGCAAATAAGACAGACTGGTGGATATATACCAATAACTCAAGAAGATGATGAAAAGACTATAATGGCAAAAGCTTTAATGATTTCAAAAATAACTATTGAGCAAAAAGATGCATTACTTGCTCAAAGAGAGCAACAAGTACAACAACTTACTTATGAAGTTGAATCAAAAGATAGGTACTTAAATCAAATAGCACAATCACAAAATACTATATTAGTAAGAGAATTAGCAAAAGTTATATCAAGAGACAAACTGATAATAGGGGAAAGACGATTGTGGGAAAAACTTAGATCTTGGGGACTTATATTAAAAGGTAAAACAGAACCAAGTCAAAGAGCAGTTGAAAGAGGGCTGTTTGAAGTAAGTGAGAGTATATCAAGAGGTTCAAAGGGGACTTTCACTCATAGGACTACTAGAGTTACTGGTAAAGGTCAGGATTACATAATAAAGAGATTACTTGATGAAGTAGAACAAGATATTTGTATATAAATAATTTTATTTAGGAATAGGACAAAATTTAATACTCATAAGAAGTAGTAAGGGGGGATGTGGTATGGCAAAAAAAGAAAAAAAACGAGAATTCAAAGTTATTTGCAATTATCCATTAGAAGAAAATATGGATGAATTTCAAGATAGAATGTGTTTTGCAGTAGCGAAAGTCCTAAAAGAAGAAAAGTCTCCAGAGTGGATACAAGCTTTAATGAAAGCTTTAGAAAAATCAATTGAAAAAGATAATAAAGAGAAAAGTGTTGCTACTAAATAGCAATGCTCTCAATAGAAAAATTAGGACAAGGTGGGAGTAAAATGGATATTAAAATATTACAAGCCTTTATAAAAGAATATAAGCATAGGGGTGACTTAAATAAAAGATTTAATACTTTAAAGGCATATAAAAAATTAAAAAATAAGTTCTGATAAAATTAATTTAGTGAGGAATGTACATATGATAAAAAATAATGCGATAGAAATAATAGCAGATGCTTTTATAGGAATAAAGGCACACAGTAGATTTAAATTAATAAAAGCGGACTTAGATAAATCTAGATATGTAGAAGCAACTTATAGATATAAAAATAAAGAAGAAAACAAAGATATAGAGCTGACTTTCTCTGTTCCAAGATTTTATATAAGTAACGAAGATCCTATAGTAGATATTGGAACGCTATCTACCATTTGTAGAAACTTAAGCTTACATGATAACTATTATATGAACTGTCTTAATATATCAAATGAAAAAATAAAGGCTGAGTTCTTTAATAGATTTGATAATACAACTATAAAGGTAAAAACATCTAGAGATAGTCTTTTAGATGTATAGGAGGACAAAAATGGCAGTGGTGAGAGTTGTAAAGGATAAGAATAACCCTTATGTTATGTTAAACAAAGCATGTTTGAAGGATGAAAGAATTTCATGGAAGGCTAAAGGACTTCATTCATATTTACTAAGTTTGCCAGATGATTGGCAAATATACATTGAGGATTTAAAAAAAAGAAGTAAGGATGGAAGAGATTCTACATCTAGTGCTATAAATGAACTTATAAAAAATGGATATATAAAAAGATATGCAAGACAAGATGAAGAATCTGGAAAGTTTATAGGTGGATTTGATTATGAGGTATATGAATTGCCTATAGAAGATGTTAATTATATTGATGACCGAGAATCGGAAAATCCGAAAATCGGAGAAACCGAAAGTCGGAAAAACCGAGAATCGGAAAACCCGAAACTACTAAATAATAAATATAAACTAAATAATGAAATAAACAAATTAATAATAAATTACTACCAAAAATACGTGGGAGTAATAACTCCTAATCACATAATGAAACTGTTAAGTTATTTAGATGATGGTATGGAACAGGAAGTTATTATAAGTGCTATTGATGAAATGGTAGGAGCAAATATTAGAGATATAAGATATTTATTTAAAATATTAAATAACTGGATAGAAAAAGGAATAAAAAATAGTGCCCAATTAATTGAGCACACAAACATATATAAAAATAAAAATTCACGTAGTAATAGTATAAACCAGAATCAGGAAAAAGATAATAGTTTTGGAGGAAATAGTTATGGAAAAGATTCAACAAATGACAAATCAAAATTGGATTCAGGATATAAAGAAGAAGTGGATGTCAAAGAACTTGCAGGGAAATATGGAATTGATATCAGTGAAATATAATTGTCCAAAATGTGAAGATAAAGAGTATACAATAACAAAAGATAATGAAGTTAAATGGTGCGAATGCAGAGAACAAAGATTGGCTAAAGAAAGAATTGAAAAAAGTGGTCTTAGTTATAGATTTGAAAAAAATAAATTTAATAACTATAAAGTTAATAATTTTCAAAGGAAAAATGCAGTTGAAACTTGTTTAAAATATATAAAAAGTTTTGATAAAACGAAGTGTC
>NZ_JAFFPK010000191.1 GCF_017590215.1 Clostridium sp. CCUG 7971 | reverse complement strand
AAGATCTGTTGGTGAATTATTACAAAACCAAGTTAGAATAGGTCTTTCAAGAATGGAAAGAGTTATAAAAGAAAGAATGACTGTTCAAGATATGGAAGCTATAACGCCTCAAGCGTTAGTTAACATAAGACCGGTTTCTGCTGCGATAAAGGAATTCTTCGGAAGTTCTCAGTTATCTCAATTCATGGACCAAACAAACCCATTATCTGAATTAACACATAAGAGAAGATTATCAGCATTAGGACCAGGTGGACTTTCAAGAGAAAGAGCAGGATTCGAGGTTCGTGACGTTCATCATTCTCACTACGGAAGAATGTGTCCGATAGAAACTCCAGAAGGACCAAACATCGGTCTTATAAACTCATTAAGTACTTATGCTAAGATAAATGAGTTTGGTTTCATAGAGTCTCCTTATAGAAAGGTAGACAAAGAAATAGGTAAGGTTACTGATGAAATACAGTATTTAACAGCAGATGAAGAAGATCTATTCATAAGAGCTCAGGCAAATGAACCGCTAGAAGAAGATGGTAAATTTGTTAATAGTAGAGTGGTTTGTAGAACTGTAAATGGTGCAGTTGAACTAGTTCCTGTAAACAGAGTAGACTACATGGATATATCTCCAAAGCAAGTTGTTTCTATAGCTACGGCAATGATACCATTCTTAGAAAATGATGATGCCAACCGTGCGCTTATGGGATCAAACATGCAACGTCAAGCTGTTCCA
>NZ_JAFFPK010000190.1 GCF_017590215.1 Clostridium sp. CCUG 7971 | reverse complement strand
TAAAACAAATTGAAATTGTTAATCACCAAAACTACAGAAGTGACGTAATAGATCCATCAGGTAGTTTCATTGAAGGTGCAAATGAAATGTACCAAATTAGCCAATTTTTAAAAGAAAAAGGCAAAAATCCTAAGTACTATGAATCACATGATAGTTTAAAATTTCTAATTGATAATTTACAAGAACTATGTGACTTTGTTGATTACGATGAAAAAAATGTAGTGGAACGTATTGATCCTTCAATAAAACTATATATTTCAGAAAAAGAAAAAGTATCCTTGAATAATGAATTAGAAAAAGTATACTTAAAAGATAATTTAAGTGATAAAGTTAAAAGTGCATTAAAAGCATTACCAAAATAGTAAAAATCATTATGATGATGAAGTTTATTCAATTTCATCGAAAACAAATTCTGCTAGTTATAGATAAAATGCCTTAGCTTATGCAAGAAAGCATGGATATAGAGACTGTGCCAATTTTGTTTCACAATGCTTGCGTACAGATGGTGTAACGTTTTGGGAAAATGGCGCGTATAATATGTAATTGATTTTAATGAGCATTTTATAAATCATAAATAAGGTGGTGATATTTATTAATAAAAATAAAGTTATCTTGATTACTTTATTGTCAATTATATTTTTATTAATTATAATTATTTTTAATAAAAATAATATGAACCAAAAAGATTTAAAATCTACAAATGTGAACCCAAAAGATTTAAAATCTATGAGTATGAACCAATTAATAGAGATTAGGGATAAAGCTATTGACAAAAATTTGGAACCTCTTAGAAAATCTGGGGAAGATTTTATGAAAGAACGTAAAGATTCAATTCTAACTTTTGAGTTTGGACTAGTTGCATTTGTTGATAAAACATATTGTAATTTAAACCAAAAAGAAAAATTGATAAAACAAATTGAAATTGTTGACTATGAAAACAACATGGATGATGTGATAGATCCATCAGGTAGTTTCCTTGAGGGTATACATACACGTTATCAAATCAATCAATATTTACTAGAAAAAGGCAAAGATCCTAAGTACTATGAATCATATGATAGTTTGAAGTTTCTAATTGATAATTTACAAGAACTATGTGACTTTGTTGGTTCTGATATCTTAAAAGACGCCCTAGAGTCTGTTCAAAGCTCAATTGGATTGCAAAGTCAAGAACAACAGCAATCTTTGAGAGCGGATTTCAAAAAGGCTCGTAAAGGCTTGTCAAGATGATAATTTAAGTAAAGAAGTAAAAAAAGAAATAAAGTCTCTTAATTTAAACAACTAACTAGTCATTAAATTTTACTTTAATTACTAGTTTATGTATTTTACATAAAGTTAAAGTCCTCAAAATTCAAATAAATGAATTTTGAGGGCTTTTTTACTAGATATATTTAAATGTGTTTTTAGAGTATAATATATTATTTTTTATATTTAACTCCCAAATAAACTCATTTTAATCCATTTTTAATTATTTTTTTGAAAAATTCTATATAATTGACTCAGGTATAAATAAATTAAACTGATTTATTTTTGTATCTGTATATAATTTAAAATTGGTAGGTATATTATGATATTAAAAAAATTAAAAATCAAAAGAAGTTTAATAGTTTCATTATCAGCATTACTAATATGTTGTACTTTTACCAGTACATCATTTGTGGAAAATAATTTAGATAGTAAAAATCAAAATAATTTAGATAGTGAAAATCAAAAAAATTTTTATAATGACAGTCTAAACGCACAAAATTTAGAAGATTTAAGTGTTGATCAATTAATAAAGATTAGGGATAAAGCTATTGATGAAAACTTGGAACCTCTTAGAGAATTTGGTGAAGATGCTATTCAAAGACGTAAAGATTCAATTTTAACTTTTGACTTTGGACTGGTTGCATTTGTTGATAAAACATATAAGAATTTAACTGAAAAAGAAAAGTTAAAAAAACAGATTGAACTTGTTGATTACCAAAACTACATGAGTGACGTAATAGATCCATCAGGTAGTTTAATTGAACATGGAAATGAAATGTACCAAATTAGCAAATATTTAAAAGAAAAAGGCAAAAATCCTAAGTACTATGAATCATATGATAGTTTAAAATTTCTAATTGATAATTTACAAGAACTATGTGACTTTGTTGATTACGATGTAAAAAATGTAGTAGAAAGTGTTGATCCTTCAATAAAACTATATATTTCAGAAAAAGAAAAAGCATCATTGAATAATGAATTAGAAAAAGTATACTTAAAAGATAATTTAAGTGATGAAGTTAAACGTGCATTAAAAGCATTACCAAAATAGTAAAAATCATTATGATGATGAAATTTATTCAATTTCATCGAAAACAAATTTTGCTAGTTATAGATAAAATGCCTTAGCTTATGCAAGAAAGCATGGATATAGAGACTGTGCCAATTTTGTTTCACAATGCTTGCGTACAGATGGTGTAACGTTTTGGGAAAATGGAATGTATAATATGTAGTTGATTTTAATGAGTATTTTATAAATCATAAATAAGGTGGTGATATTTATTAATAAAAATAAAGTTATCTTGATTACTTTATTGTCAATTATATTTTTATTAATTATAATTATTTTTAATAAAAATAATATGAACCAAAAAGATTTAAAATCTACAAATGTGAACCCAAAAGATTTAAAATCTATGAATATGAACCAATTAATAGATATTAGGAGTAAGTCAATTGATAAAAATATAGAACCTCTTAGAGAATTTGGGGAAGATCATATTCAAATGCGTAAAGATGCAATTTTAGACCCTGAGGTTGGACTGGTTGGATTTGTTGATAAAACATATTGTAATTTAAACCAAAAAGAAAAATTAATAAAACAAATTGAAATTGTT
>NZ_JAFFPK010000189.1 GCF_017590215.1 Clostridium sp. CCUG 7971 | reverse complement strand
ATTAGAAGAAATGAAAAATAGTGGATATAACCTAGGTGGAGAGCAATCAGGCCACATGATATTCTTAGATTACAACACAACAGGTGATGGTGTACTTAGTTCTTTAGTACTTGCTGAAATAGTACTTGAAGAAGAAAAGAAAATATCAGATCTTGCAGCAGTTATGACTCAGTACCCACAAGTGCTAGTTAATGCTAGGATAAAAAATGAAAATAAGAATAGATATATGGAGTATCCTGAGATAAAAAGTGAAATAGAAAGAATTGAGAAGTTATTAGATGGTTGTGGTAGAGTATTAATTAGACCATCAGGAACAGAACCATTAGTAAGAGTTATGCTAGAGGGTAAAGAGGAAGGTCAAATAAAAGAATTAGCTACAAACTTAGCTAACCTTATACAAGAAAAACTATCGTAATTTAAAAGTGAATACTAAGACAATAAAGTATAACCCTAAAGCAATAATTAATGGGAGTGATATACTAAGATATTTATCTTAGTATTCACTTATAAGCGCCAGAACTTAGTAATTGACAAAATACAAATACTTTATAGATACTAAGTTGACGAGGTCAGAGTTTATCGAATTATCGGCGGATGCTCTGCGGTGTGATTACCATCGTAAGAATTTCCTTAAATCTTAGAAGTAATTCTTTGGACAAAGGGAAATTTAAGTAATCATGACCTACCTCTAAAAATATATAAAATAATATTTTTAGGAGGAATTTAATATGTGTGGAATAGTTGGATATTTAGGACACAGACAAGCAACAGAGGTACTAATAGAAGGGCTTTCTAAATTAGAGTACAGAGGATACGATTCTGCAGGAGTGGCAGTAAATGGTGGAAATGACTTAGAAATAAGAAAGTTCAAAGGAAGATTAGCAATACTTGCTGAGGACCTAGAAAAAAATCCTATAGAAGGTGGACTTGGAATAGGACATACAAGATGGGCAACTCATGGAGAGCCATCTGATGTAAACTCTCATCCTCATTTCAATATGGACAAGACAATAGCAGTAGTTCATAACGGAATAATAGAAAACTACAGTGAATTAAAAGAAGAGTTACAAGCTGAAGGTGTAGTATTCTTATCTCAAACAGATACAGAAGTTGTAGCACATTTAGTAGATAAGTACTATGAAGGAAATCTATTAGATGCTGTTTATAAGGCAACTGAAAGATTAAGAGGTGCATATGCATTAGGTGTTATATGTAAAGATAATGCAAATGAATTAGTATCAGTAAGAAAAGATAGTCCATTAGTAGTAGGACTTGGAGAAGGTGAAAACTTCATAGCATCAGATATACCTGCAATATTAAAATACACTAGAAATGTATACTTCTTAGAAAATGGTGAGTTTGTTCACATAGTTGGAGATAAATTAACTGTTTTAAATGAAAATAGAGAAGTTGTACAAAAAGAGGTTACTGAAATAACTTGGGATGTTGAAGCTGCATCTAAAGGTGGATATGAACACTTCATGTTAAAAGAAGTTTACGAACAACCTAATGGAGTTAAAGAAACTCTAATAAGAAGATTAAATGACAATGAAGAAATTCAATTAGATGATATAAAAATGACTAAGGAAGACTTAGAAAAAATAAATAGAGTTTATATAGTTGCTTGTGGTACTGCATATCATGCAGGACTTGTAGGAAAGTATGCTATAGAAAAATTTGCTAAAATACCAGTTATAACTGATATAGCATCTGAATTTAGATATAGAGATCCATTTATAGATGATAAAACTTTACTAATATTAGTAAGTCAATCAGGAGAAACAGCTGATACATTAGCATCTTTAAGATATGCTAAAGATAAAGGAGCTAGAATATTAGCAGTAACTAATGTTGTTGGTTCTTCTATAGCTAGAGAAGCTGATGATGTATTCTATACTTGGGCAGGACCAGAAATTTCAGTTGCATCAACTAAAGCTTACACTACTCAATTAGTATCATTCTATATGATAGCTTTAGATTTTGCTATAAAGAGAGGTACTATAACTAAAGAGTACTACGATGAAATGATAGAAAAATTAAAAGAAATGCCTGAAAAAGTTTCAAAAGCATTAGAACAAGAAAACTATATTAAAGATGATGTAGCTAAAACTTTAAAAGAAACTCATAGTGCATTCTACTTAGGTAGAGGACTAGACTACAATTTAGCTATGGAAGGTGCATTAAAGATAAAAGAAATATCTTATATACATGCAGAAGCTTTTGCAGCGGGAGAATTAAAGCATGGTACAATAGCTTTAATAGAAAAAGGAACTCCAGTTATAGCTATAGCTACTCAAGGAGAGCTATTTGAAAAAATGGTTTCAAATATGGAAGAAGTTAGAGCTAGAGGAGCTTATGTAATAGCAATAGCTCAAGAGAAAAATGTAGAAGTAGAAAAAGCAGCTGATAAGGTAATATATATACCGAATGTAGATGATATATTATCAAGTATATTAACTGTGCTACCTCTTCAATTATTATCTTACTACGTTGCAGTTCAAAGAGGTTGCGATGTAGATAAGCCAAGAAACTTAGCTAAATCAGTAACAGTTGAATAATAAAGTTTAAACAATTAAAAACAAAATACTAACACAGTATATAAAGTATATCCTCCTTAAAATTGTCAATAATCCAATTATAAATATGATGATTTTAAGGGGGATTTTTTATGAAAATAATAAAATTAATTACAAGTTTTATATTACTGATGATAATTGGAATAGTAATATCATATGCTGATATTAAGTCAAACAATGAATATAATAAGTTGATAGAAACTTTTGACAATACTCAAGCTAATTTTAAGTTTTACAATATAAAGGCGAATGGAGTTATAAACTACGATATATCCAAGAATGAAATGAGAGATATATTCGTGGAAATAATTAACAATTTAGGCCTTGAAGAGAGTAATATGAAGTGGGAAGAAAACTGGAACAATAACCAAAACCAGATATATGCACAAGTTCAGAATGAAGAAAAAAATATTTCAATTTCTGGAATTAAAAAAAATGACGAAGAAGCATATATTATGGTTGACATATTAGAAAATAAAGTATATAAAAATATAGTGGATATTTATACAATTCTTGAAAATACGTTAAACAAACATGTTCAAAAAGTTGACATAAATACGTGTATATCAGGAGAGTACACAAAAAAGTTACAGATGAATAAATATGATGATATTTTTCAAGAAATATTATATAATATGAATGCTAAAGAAATAGATAGAGTAGAGGAAGAAAATTTTATATCTATTACAGCATATAGCAAAGTTTTAAAGGATAATTACTTAGAATATTTAGGCGATAAGATAAATTTGAATATAGGAATGAGGTATAGTGAGGATGACGAAAAAACGATCATCTATATTGCTACGCCAATTATAAAATTAGATTATTAATTAATGAGGAGAGGTCAATAAAATGGCAAAGATAATAGTTAACAAGAGTAACCCACTTAAGGGGAACGTTAAAATAGATGGAGCAAAAAACGCAGTTTTACCAATAATAGCATCAACTTTATTAGCAAAAGGAAAGTCTACTTTAAGAGGAGTTCCAAATTTAAGAGATGTACATGTTATATCTGATTTATTAAGACATTTAGGAGCTGAGGTAGAATATGAAGGTACTACATTAACTGTAGATGCAACTAATATAACTACATGTGAAGCACCATATGAACTTGTAAGAAAGATGAGAGCATCATTCTTAGTTATGGGACCGTTATTAGCAAGATTTAATCATACTAAGATATCTATGCCAGGAGGATGTGCTATAGGAACTAGACCTATAGATTTACATTTAAAAGGATTTAAATACTTAGGTGCTGATGTAGATATGGATCATGGATTCGTTGAAGCTACTACTAAAAAATTAACAGGAGCTAAATTATATTTAGATTTTCCATCAGTTGGAGCTACTGAAAACATAATGATGGCAGCTGCACTTGCAGAAGGAACTACTATAATCGAAAACGCAGCAGAAGAGCCAGAAATAGTAGATTTAGCAAACTTCTTAAATGAAATGGGTGCTAATATAAAAGGTGCGGGTACTAATACTATAAAAATAAATGGAGTTAAGGAATTACATGGAGCGGAACATAATGTAATACCTGATAGAATAGAAGCTGCAACTTACATGGTAGCAGCAGCTATGACAAAAGGCGATATAATAATAGAAAACGTAATGATGGAGCATTTAAAGCCAGTTACAGCTAAATTAAAAGAAGCTGGATGTGAAATAATAGAGTTAGATAATGCTGTTAGAGTAATAGGACCAGAAATTTTAAAGCCAATAGATATAAAAACATTACCTCATCCAGGATTCCCTACAGATGTTCAAGCTCAATTTATGGCTATGCTTACTGTAGCTAATGGATCAGGGGTAGTTATAGAAACTGTATTTGAAAATAGATTTATGCACGTTGCTGAATTTAATAGAATGGGTGCGAATATAAAGATAGAAGGTAGAAGTGCTATAGTTAATGGTGTTGATAAATTACATGGAGCTAAAGTAAATGCTACAGATTTAAGAGCTGGTGCAGCGCTTATACTATGTGGGCTTATAGCTGAAGGTGAAACTCAAATAGGTGAAATATATCACATACAAAGAGGATATGTTGATATAGATAAGAAAATAACTGCTTTAGGCGGGAATATAAAGATAGTAGAAGATTAATAAATACGTAATTTAATGTAATAAAAGAATAGGGTTTTTCATATACTTTAATGTTAATAAGAAAACTAAGGAGGAAGTATATGAAGAACCCTTTACTAATTTTAGCAGGTGTAGTAGTTTGTTCAATATCAATTCCAATACTTATAAGTGTAGTATCTTATGATGATATTAATGTTAGTACACAAGTAAAAGAAGTAAAAGAATTAGTTACTAAAGCACCAGTAGCAGACACTAAAAAAGAAAAAGAAGTAATAAATTATGAAACTGTAGATAAAAAAACACCTATTATTAATGTATATAATCATAAGTTGGGTAAAGTTCAAGCAATGAATATGGAAGAATATCTGTGTGGAGTTTTAGCCGGAGAAATGTCTGCAGAATTTGATATAGAGGCTTTAAAGGCCCAAGCTTTAGCAGCAAGAACTTATGTAAAATATAAAGAAAACCAAGGTCCAAATAGCAAACATAAAAATGCACTTGTATGTACAGATTTTAGGCATTGTCAAGAATACAAAAGTCCAGAAGAACTAGAAAAGAGGAATGGTAAAGCTTGGATGAAAAGTTCTTATAAAAAAATAAAACAAGCAGTAGATGAGACTAAAGGTCAAATTATTACATATAAAGGAAAGCCTATACTTACATTATATTTTTCAACGTCATCTGGAAAGACTGAGAATAGTGAAGAGGTTTTTTCTTCAGCATATCCATATTTAAAATCAGTTGATAGCCCATATGATAAAAATGCTCCTAAGTATATTTCTGCATTAGAATTAAGTAATGGTGACTTTGCAAACTTATTTAAGAAAAGTTATAGTAATATTAAAATAGATGCAAGTAACTTGAGTAATCAAGTTAAGGTTAAAAAAAGAAGTGAAGGCGGAGCTGTAGAAACGATTAAGATAGGTAATAAAGAAATTAAAGGTACAGATGTCAGAAATATATTAAGTTTAAACTCGGCTAACTTTGATATTAAGTTTGAAAATAACTCTGTGAAAATTAATGTAAAGGGATATGGACATGGAGTAGGTATGAGTCAATGGGGAGCTCAAGGTATGGCAGAAGACGGCTATAAGTATTATGAAATATTGTCTCATTACTATACAGGAACTAATATAACTGATATATATTAAAATAAACTCTATAAAGCAAATCACTTGCTTTATAGAGTTTATTTTAATGTAGAATTTTAAGTTAATATATTAAATATATAACAAAATATATATTTCAAAAAAGTTCATAAATTGTATAAAAATAGAAATTAACGCCAACAATATAAATACATAAATATTTGGAGGTGCTGTATGAAGAAAAAGCTATTAGAAAAAGATGGTTTTTACTTAGCCTTATTTGCGTGTGTTTGTTTGTTAGCAATTGGTGGGGTTTGGTTTACAAAAAATAATGTGGATGAATTAGCGTCTAATAAAGGATTTGTAAACAAAGCCGATAAAGATGATGAATTGCAATTAATAGAAAAAGATAATGAAAATGTGGTACCAACAACAAATTCAGAGCAAAATTTAGAAAAAGCTAAAGAAAAGGCTAAGGAAAATGATTCGAAGTTAAGTTTTTTAGGAACTAAAGTAATTAGAGAGTATTCAGAAAAAGAGCCAAGTTATTCAAAAACATTAGATGTATGGGAAATACATAAAGGTTTAGATATAAGTGCAAAGAGTGGTTCTGAAATCAAGTCTTTATTAAATGGTAAAGTTGAATCTGTATTTACAGATGATCAACATGGAATTTCAGTTAAAGTAAAAAGTGATAATGATACAACAGTAGTATATTCTAATTTATCAAAAGATACAAAGGTTAAAAAAGGCCAAGAAATTAAATCTGGAGATGTTTTAGGAACTGTAGGAAACACAAGCTCAGTTGAAGGACAAGATGGGTCACACGTACATGTAGAAGCATTTAAAGGAAAAAAATACATAGATCCAATGAGTTTAATAAAATAAAAAATATAACAGACTTAA
>NZ_JAFFPK010000188.1 GCF_017590215.1 Clostridium sp. CCUG 7971 | reverse complement strand
TTTTTTTTGATGATATCTCTATTTTATTCCTAACTTGAGATGTATTTTGAGTTTGTAAATTTTCTAACATCCCTATGTTATTTTCATTTATGTTATTACTTCTTCTATTTTTCTCTGCTATAGCTTTTAATAAACTTATCATAATCATATCAAATACTTCACTATTTGACCCACATTTACATTCGCTATGGCTTGAAAATGGAGATATATAATTTAAGCCTTGTATCTTATCAAGCATTTTATCACCTCGAAAATAATTTATTATTTTAAATATACGTATAAATACTCAATATCTTTAATACTTATTTAAATTTTTATAATCTTACATAAAGAAATGATACTTGTCTAAAATATTAATATAAGTTTAGTTACAATAATTAAAATTTACTTCCAAAATTTATTTATTAGCATATTAAAATATATGACATTTTTCATTTTATGTAAGGAGAAATTAGTATGCGATTAAAAAATAATAAAAATCTAATATCATTAATTATATTATGTCTTTTCTTAACATTAACTATATTTAATATTTCTAAAAATAATACGAATAAACAATTTAAAGATTACGTTGTTTTTTACCCTCAACACCAAGATGATGAAGTATTATGGGCTGGTAGTGCTATAGTTGAGGCCATAAAAGAAAGAGGCCAAGATAATGTATTTGTGGTTTTGGTCTCTAATGGTAGTGGAATAGCTGTGTTTGATAAAAATGAACAATATAAAAACCTTACAAAAGATCAGAGATCTAGTTATAGAAATAGAGAATTTTTAGCATCATTAAATGCACTAGGAGTAAAAGATAAAAATATTATTATATTACCAAAATTAAATTCTAATGGTGATACTGATTTTAATTCTATGGAAAATATTGCATTAGAATTTGAAAAAAATTTAAAGAGTGTAACTCATGTTGCACATACCTATAAATTTGATGATCATCTGCAACATATAAAAAATGGTTCTATAATCCAAGGATTATATAATACAGGTAAAATTAAAGATGCTAGATATTTCGTAAAACCTCAATTTGCTTATAAAATATTTCCTAGTAAAAAAATAATCTATAATGCTAATTCTAATAAAGAATATGAAATGGTAAAAGAAGCTTGTGAACAATATAAAATAATAGATGTAGATAATAAAAGAGAAGGTATTGGATATAAGTCAGATCATAAATCTTTTGATAAGCTACTAAAAAATAAAGCTGCACCCTCAATACTTCATACTCCAAATGTATAAAAAAACCTTGATACAATTAGTTTGTATCAAGGCTTTTTATATAAGTTTTAAATTTTATTGACTATTTTATAAAGCTAATTCAAGATATCCACTTGGATGGAAGTAGTAAATTTTTGTAGTATTCTTATCTACAAATAATCCCATATCTCCATCAACATCTGGTAAAAATACATATCCACTTAATCCTTTTTGAGATAAAACTTCAAATGTAGTCTCATTTCCTTGATATACATAATTCATATCTGGATTTACCATTTTTAATAATTCTTTAGCTTGTTCTTGATTTAATACTTCTATAACTTCAACAGTATTTTTATCTGTTTTTTCTTCTTTTTTATTCTCAACAACTGCTTCATTTTTTTCTATAACAGGTTGTTTTGTATCTTGTTCATTTTTTTGTAGTTTAGTTGATTCTTCTTTATTTACAACTAATTCTTTTTCTTCATTTTTTAATGCTTCTTTTTTAGAGATTTCTTTTTTAGTTACTTCTGTTTTTACTACTTCTTTATTAACTTCTATGTTTTTATTCTTTTCTATATTTAGATTTTCACTCTTATTTGTTTCTACATTTTGAACTACTTGCTTATTAGTGTTGTTATCTGCATTTTGTGCAAAGCTTATATTCTTTATTGGGTTTATTGCTAATGCCCCTGTACATAATATTGATAATGCTATAATTGCTCTTTTCATAATAAATCCCATCCTTCATATGTAATAATTTATGTAAATTTGTTTTTATTTCCTTTTCTATAATCTAATATTACCATAGTAAATTTTATAAAAACAGTTACACCACTGTTACTTTAAATTACAGATTCGTAACAAAAGTTACAGCGATGTAACCTTTTAGTTTTAGCTACATTAAACATTATCAAACACACATAGATTCCTTATCTGTTTTTGAAGTATTTTTTATATGTTATTCATTTTTTTAAGCTTTTACTTATATTTTTATATATTTATATTATTTTTATGAATAATTTTATTTTAAACTTGCATTTATTTAAATTTTGATGCTATTATATACTGTATAAGAATAAAGTTTTAAAATAATCATTCGGAGGAAGATTCTATGAAAAAAAAGTTAAGTCTTACATATAAAATTTTTATAGGTATATTTTTAGGAATAATATTCGGTCTAACTATAAAAAATTTACCTAATGGAACTTTAAAAAACACAATTTTATTAGATGGAATTTTAAAAATATTTGGTAGTGGTTTTATAAACTCTATAAAAATGCTAGTTGTTCCACTTGTTTTTGTTTCTTTAGTTTGTGGATCATCGTCTATGGGAGATATAAAAAAATTAGGACGAATCGGAATTAAAACTTTAGTATTTTATTTAACAACTACTGCAGTAGCTATAACTTTGGCGCTTTTTATAGGTAAGTTAATAAATCCGGGTCTTGGACTTGATATGTCACATTTAATAACTGAAGCGCCTACTATAGGTGAAAATAAGCCAATAGTTGATATAATACTTGGTATGATTCCTTCTAACCCAATACAATCATTAGCTAGCGGTGATATGTTACAAATAATAGTATTTGCCTTATTACTTGGTATATCAATGAGTGCTATTGGAGAAAAAGCTGCACCTCTTAGAAAATTATTTGAATGTGCTAACGATGTTTGTATGAAGATGGTTAGTATTATAATGTTACTTGCGCCTTACGGAGTTTTTGCACTTATATCAAATACCTTTGCTACTACAGGATTTGAAGCTATATTATCCCTTGTAAAATATATGTTTGCAGTTTCTCTGACTCTAGTTTTACAAGCATTTATAGTTTACGCCGGTATGATTAAATTTTTCACAGGACTTAAACTTAAACCATTTTTAAAGAAATTTGCTAATATTGCTGCCGTAACTTTTTCAACAGCTTCAAGTAATGCTGCGCTACCTTTAACTATAGAAAGTATGGAAGAATTAGGTGTTGATAATTCTGTGGCTTCGTTTACTCTTCCTTTAGGAGCTACAATTAATATGGATGGTACTGCTATAATGCAAGGTGTGGCTTGTATATTTATATCTCAATTATACGGGATTAATTTAGATATAAATTCTTTTATTACAATAATATTAACTGCAACTTTAGCTTCTGTAGGTACCGCTGGTGTTCCGGGCGTTGGTATGATAACTTTATCGATGGTATTAACTTCTGTAGGACTTCCAATAGAAGGTGTTGGCTTAATAATGGGTGTTGATAGATTGTTAGATATGGCTAGAACTACTGTTAATGTAATGGGTGATTGTACTTGTACTTTAGTAGTAAGTAGCAGCGAAAAAGAATTAGATAAAAATAAATACTACAGTGAACAATCAGTCGAAACTATTTCTATATAAAAAAAATATCTATATTCAATTTTGAATATAGATATTTTTTTATTTTATATCTTTAAATATTTTATGGACCTATTGAGATTTTTAAAAATTTCAAATATATCTATAAATACAAACTTTTCTATATTATTCCTTAAATAATAGAATTCTTCTTTTAAATTCTATTATTTAATAAATTTGCATTTTTACAAATGCTATTTATATCTAAATTTTTTACCTTACCATTTATAATATTATTTAGTAAAAAATTAATATTGTTCATCATTACGTGTTGATTTTCTAAAAATTCGTTTATTCTTTGAGACATTAAAATATTATTATTAATGCTAATTTTATCGTTTATAACTTTATTAACTAATATTAAGTCACTAAATTCGTTTTTATTTATATTATTAATATTTATATGAAATATATTATTTAAAATTTGTTTGTTAACTTTAATAGATTTATCTATTAGATCTTCAGTTTCAGTACTTATTCTATACGGTAATATAAATCTATTAGCTATTAGTGCTATTATAGTTCCTATAATTATAAATGATAACCTATCTAGTGCTAATAATTCGTATCCTGATCCTATAGATGCTGATCCTAATGCAGATATAGTTATAAATATTATTTTTTGATGATATTTAGTTGGATAATTACTTAAGTATCCTACTATAAATATTACTATCATTCTCATAGAATCATCTTTAACTATATTAAATACGATTTCAAAAACTAATACTCCTATAATAGTCCCTACTATTCTATCTCTTCCTTTAGTGCTGCTTAGTTCAAGATAAGGCTGTAATACTGAGAAAAGTGTAAATATCAACCATTTACCATAATCTATATTAAACAAACTAACTATAAATGTTCCTATAGATATCATTATTGCACTTCTAAATGCAAATGAGAATTTTAAAGAATCTTTATTAAAGTTACTTTTTAAGATATAGTTTTTAAGACTATCATATGGTATATAACTAATTTTTCTTTCTTTACTTTCTGTAGATTCCATTTCTTCTAAAGTGTTGTTTAACAAACTAATGTTTTCCTTTAATTCATATGATAAATAGCAGTCTACAATACTTTTATCTTTTATAAATACCTGTAAGTTATTACTAAATTCTGTGGCTGTAATTTCATTATTTATATATTTAATAATATAATCTAGCTCTTTTTTCAATTCTACTAAAATATCATCATATCTTTTAACATTTTCAGTATCATTTTGTATTTTTCTTAATGTAATATTAATACTCTCAAAACTTAGTATTATTCCTAAATTAATTTCATATAAACTTGATTCATCAATTGTTTTTAATCTTCTTTCATACATCTTTGCCGATATATTTCTTATATTTTTATAAATCTCATTATGCTTTTCTTCTATGTTATATACATCTTCTTTATTTATTATAAAATCGATTTTCTCCTTTAAATCATTTGCAACTTGTATTATACTTTTTTGAGTTTTATCCCAAAATTTATTCCTATTTACCAATAACTGAACACCCATTATTAGTATCCCACAAAATGCTAGGCCTGCAATTCTAAGAGGCATATTTTCTATTTTTACAGGTGAATAAAATATAAATAAATACCCTAATGTAAATGGTACATATATTGATTTTTTAGTATCATATGTAAATAAATATATTAGAGAAAATATAGCTATAAAGTTTACTATTAACGCTGTAATTGGATTTAATGATGCTATAAATGCTAACATACCTATTAGAACTTCTAATGCCATAAATTTTATTGTATTTTTTATAGGATACAAAGTATAATCAATATCTGTTAAAGATAATGCAGCAGTTATACCTGCTACTCCAATTAATGTATTTTCCGATCCAAATATATTTTGAAATAACACAATAAATCCTACTATTGCTATAAATAACAATGTTGTAAATGCTATTTTACTTTTCAAAAAATCGCCTCCATAATAAATGTCCTAATATATATTATGCTACTTATCTATAAAAATATAAAAA
>NZ_JAFFPK010000187.1 GCF_017590215.1 Clostridium sp. CCUG 7971 | reverse complement strand
TTTATACTTTCAGTTATTTTTTCATTTTTTTCATCTTCAATATTAGAAAACTCTAAACTTATAGGGTCTTCAGTATTATGTAATGCTACTCCCATTTTTATAGTTTTAGATTCTTTGGGTTTTAAGTTACCTATAAACCCTGTAATATTATCTTCTGAAGTACTTACAAAATATTTTGTTTCTTTATTAGCTTGATATGGATATACATCTATATTTGATAATTCTATATCATCTAAAGAATTATTCTCTACATTCATAGTCAATATGGCCGATGCATTATATTTTTTTCCAATATCTATACTTTCTTTTAGTATCTTTATATCTACTAGATTGACTTTAATTCCTTTAGTATTAAGATTATTTATCCATATATCTTTAGTATATTTATTTTCTATGCAAGTTGACTTAGTGTAACTGCAAAGGGATATAAATATAGCTATAAAACAAGTTAAAAGCTTTTTATTCATAAAATCCTCCTAAATAATTTTTTCTTATTTTATGCATAGGAAAATTTTTCATTCATAATTCTCAAATTTTAAATTTTTTTATAATTTTATTTAATTTAATTTTTATATATTTTTTTTAAAATTACCTATTGCTTTTTTTGTCGAATTTTGTTATTATTTATTTAAGGTTATTCCCCTAATAACCGATTATTTTACTCCCCAAATAAAATATATTCCCTAATAAACCCCTTTTTATAATATATTTTACCCCTTTATAGCCTTACTTGATCGGTTTAAAGTAAGGCTATTTTTTCATACTTTTTTATTATTTCTCTAATAACTCTGTATCCTTTTGCTTTACTATCAACAAATGAATTTATTTTACCATTATCTCTAATATTCCATACATCATTTTCTTTATAAAGCTCTAACTTAACACTATTCCCTAATACCCATGAAAAGCTACTTTTACTTATTTTATAATAATTCCAGTCTAGATTTTCATTAACTAAAGATAGTTCATTCATTATTTCTAATACATTCTCATATCTTTCATGAGGATTTACCTTTATACATTTTTCTATTATATTTATCATTGATTTTGGTATATGAGGTAAATATTTTTTCCTAATCGGAAATTTTCCTTTCGCACAAGCTAACTTTAGGCTATTTAAATCCTTATATTTTCTAGCCTGCTTATTGTATTCTTCATTTCCATTGCACATTCTATATAACGTTGTTCCTATCTGATATATGTCTATTTTTTTGCTTATTATAGAGTTACTGCATTGTTCTGGTGCTATATGTTTATAATAAACATTTTTAAGCCTTGCATTTCCTAAATGATTTAAATATAGAGCTGACCCAAAATCAGTTAGTACTGCATTATCTTCATTACCCATAAGAATATTATTTGGCTTTATATCACAATGTATAATATTTTTACTATGCATATAGTCTAGCGCTGATAAAAAATCTAAAGAATATTTTATTATTTTTCTTACTGATAAATTTTCATTTTGCAATAAACTATATAAAGACCCTCTTTTAAAATAAGGCATAGTAATATAAATATACTCTTCATCATATGATGCTGTATTTATAGGAATTATATTAGGATGCTTTAGATTATATATTTTTTTTGATTCTTCAAAATAATTCCCATCATCTCTAAAATTATTTTTTGATATTTGTTTTAATATAAATATAGAGCCTAATTGCACATCTTTAACAAGATAAAGTGCAGAGTTAACTCCTTCAGAATTTATTTTTTCTATTATTTCAAGATTGAAATTTGGACTTATATACACTTTTCCACCCCACAATTTGAAAGCAATTCATCTAATACGCCTTCCATTTTTACTATATTAATAACATCTATACCAAGATTATCTTCTATATTCATATATGCTTTTTCTATTTTATATTGCTTTATAAGTCTAGCCATGAATTTTCTTATATAATTTAATTTATCACCTATATTAAAAGATTGTGGTACTATAATTTTATCTTGTAATATATCTTTCTTCTCATATTCATATTCAAATATATTAAATTCTATTTTATCTATAAATATATTAATATCTATAAAAACCATACACTCAACTCCTAAGAAAGATTTCTGTCTGTTATATACTATGAAAGCATTTAAAATTTAAACACTAATTGGACAAAAAAATAAGCATGAAGTTCATGCTTATCTTAGTTTTCATCTTTAATTTTTAAAAATAATTTCGCTGTAGCTAATGTATCGCTATCTGCTCTATGAGCATTTTTGTTTTCTATATTATAATACTCACATGCTGTTTCTAATTTTTTATTTTTACCTTTATAACTTTTACTTTGTTTTAATAACTCTAAAGTACAGATATGTTTATCTATTGGTTCTAAATTCATCTCTTTAAGGTAGTAATTTAGAAATTTCAAATCAAATTTTGCATTATGAGCTATTATAGTTCTGTCACCTATATAATCTCTAAATCTAGGTAGTACGGTTTCTATACTTTCTTCACCTTCAACCATTTCATTAGTTATATTTGTTATTTCAGTTATAAAGTATGGTATTATTGATTTGGGCTTTATAAGCCTCGAATAATTTTTAACTATCTTATTGTTAATTATTTCAGTTATACCTATTTCTATTATCTCACAACCTTTATATGGATCAAGGCCTGTAGTTTCTAAGTCTACAACTACATATTCATTCATATTGTTCTCCTCAAATTGCAAATACGCATATTTAATATAATCTAATTATATCAAATATGCGTACTTATATAAACTCTTATATTTACAAACTATTATCCTATATAAGGCATCGGGTTAGTATGTTTTCCATTTATTCTTACTTCAAAATGTAAATGTGGTCCTGTTGATCTACCTGTTGAACCTATCTTAGTAACAACTTGTCCTTTTTGAACCCTTTGGCCAACTGATACAACTAACTCACTATTATGTGCATATAATGTTACTTTTCCATCATCATGTTGTATCATAACTGTATTTCCATAGCTTCCTTGTGTTCCAGAGAATATTACTGTACCATTGTCTATAGCTACTGCAGGAGTACCTTTAGGTGCTGGTATATCTACACCTGTATGTAGCTTTTGTACATTTAAAACTGGATGTTGTCTATATCCATATGGCGAACTTATTCTTGTATGTCCTGGTACCGGCCATGATCCACTAGATATAACGCCTGTTGGACCACTAGTTGACCCATTGTTTGATGATTCTTGTCTTGCTGCTTCTTCTTTTGCTGCTTGCTCTGCTGCTAATTTAGCCGCTGCTTCTGCTGCTATTTTTTCTAATTCTGATTCTAAGTCATTCTCTTCTTTTTCTAATTCATTTTTTAATGCTTGTAATTCGCTTTTATCAGCTTGCACTGATTCATTGTCACTTTGTAATTGTGATTTAAGTTCTTCTTGCTTTTGTTTCTTATCTTCTAATTCTTTTTCTTTACTTTCTACTGCCACTTTATTATCATCTAACTCTTGTAAAAGTATTTTATCTTGTTCTACAACTTGCTTAACTATGTAAATATTATTAAAAAAGTCTGATAAAGATGTACTGCTTAAAATAACCTTTAAGTATCCCATAGAGTAATTGTTATTTATAACCTTCAATCTTTTTCCTAAAGCTTCTTCATTTTCTTTTATATTATTTTCTAAAGTTTTAATTTCTTCTTGTGTACCATTGATTTCTGTATCTAATTTACTTATTTCTTCATTAGTCTTTGAAATATTAGCTTCTATTTCTGCAACTTTTTCATCTAAATCTTTTATTTTATTTACTATAGTCGTTTGTTCTTGCCTATTTTCATTTAACTTTTTATCTAGATTGTCTTCTTTATTATCTGCATATATAAAGTTTGTACTAACTACCACAGCACATACCGTTATTAATGATACTATTTTTTTCACTCAATTTCCCCCTATTATCTATACTTTTAAATGTTTTTTAACCGATAATACACTTCCAAGCACTCCTATAGTTATTCCTGTTATAACTAAAACCGCTATAAGAGACATAGATATGCTAGTTAAAGGAAGTGCTACATTTCCCACAACTCTACTTATAACAGATGTAGTCTTTTCTAATATATAGCCATACATTCCTATGCATGCTCCTACTGCTAAAAGTGAACCTATCATTCCTATAGTAAATCCTTCTACTATAAATGGTGCTATAATAAATCCATTGCTAGCCCCAACATATTTTATTATTTGTATTTCTTCTTTTTTACTATAAACTCTACTTTTTATCGTATTTGATATTATTACTAAGCATATTAGTAGTAAGGCAATTATTATTATTGATCCGAATTTTTTAACTATATTTGATATATTTAAAAAGTTTTGCATTATATCTTGATGGAATTTAACATCTTCAACTCCATCTAATTTTAACATTTTAGATGATATCTCTTTTAATTTATCTGGATTATCTATTTTTACAAGATAATAATCGTCAAGTGGATTTTTTATACCATCTAGTAGGTACGCTTCTTCTCCCCAACTCTTTTTCATACTACTAAGAGCTTCCTCTTTCGTTTTATATTCTGCTTCTTTTACACCCGTTATTTTTTTTATATCTTCTTTAATCTTTTCTCTATCTTCTTCACTTATATTAGCTTTCATTGAAACTCTTACTTCATTTATTTCATCTTTAGCAAACGTAATAAGTTGATTTATATTTAAAACTATAGTAAATACTATACCAAGTATAATTAAAGCAGATGTTACTGATATTACTGATATAAAACTCATAGTTTTATTGCTAAAAATTCCTTTTATTCCTTGTTTTAAACTATATAAACACTTAGACACTAACTTCATATAAATCCCTCTTTGTATCTTTGACTATTTTTCCTTTTTGAATTTCTACAATTCTATTTGGAAATAATTTTAAAATTTCTATATCATGAGTTGCCATTATAACAGTAACTCCTTCCGAATTTATGTCACTTAATAAATTTAATATACCTATTGAGTTATGTATATCTAAATTTCCAGTACATTCATCTGCTATTATTATAGAAGGTTTGTTTACTATAGCCCTTGCTATACCAACTCTTTGACACTCTCCACCTGATAATTCTGTTGGATATTTGCTGTATTTATCTGCAATTCCTACCTTTTTTAATACATCCATTACCTTTGGCTTTATTTCACCAGGATTTGTTCCGACTACCCTTAGGGCTATTTCTACATTTTCAAATACTGTTTTTTCATTTAATAATTTAAAATCTTGAAAAACTACTCCTAGATTTCTTCTGTAATTATGTATTTTATTAGTTTTTAATTTTGTAATCTCTTCTCCTAAAACTGAAAGTCTTCCTGATGATATCTTTTCTTCTCTAGTCATTAGCTTAAGTAAAGTTGATTTTCCTGCACCTGAGTGACCTACTAAAAATACAAATTCGCCTTGCTTTATACCTAAGTTTATATTATCTAATGATTTATTACCATCAGCATAGACTTTATCTACATTAGTAAATTTAATCATTTATACCACTCCATTTTACTTTTTTCTTGATTATTTTCGTTATTTTTTTCTTTATTATTCAATTATACCTAATTATAACATTTTTTGTAACCTTTTTGTAACTTTAAGACGAAATTTTTATTTTCTGTCAATTTACACTATTTATAATCAAAAAAAA
>NZ_JAFFPK010000186.1 GCF_017590215.1 Clostridium sp. CCUG 7971 | reverse complement strand
TCCTTTACCAGCAGAACCTGCTCTAGCTGCTTCTACAGCGGCATTTAATGCTAATATATTTGTTTGGAATGCTATATCATCTATTGTTTTTATAATTCTTCCTATTTCATTAGAAGTAAATGAAATCTCTTCCATTGCTTTAACCATTTGCTTCATTTGTTCATTTCCATCTTTAACTTGACGGGCTGAACTTACTGTTAAAGAATTAGCTTTTCTAGCATTGTCTGCAGTGTCTTTAATTTTGTCAGATATTTCTATAATGGTTGCAGATAATTCTTGGATTGCACTTGCTTGTTCAGTAGATCCTTGTGATAACATTTGTGATCCACTAGCAACTTGATCTGATGCTGCCCCAACTTCTTCTGCAGCTACATTTATTTGTGACATTGTTTCACTTAAATCATTAGTTATTCTATATACTGATTTTTCAATTTCTTTGAATACTCCTGTATATTCAACTTCAGTTTCAATATTGAAATTACCTGATGCAACTTCTCCTAATACACGAACTGAGTCATTTATAATTTCTTTAGTTGTATTACTCATTTTACGCATACTATTCGCTAAAGATCCTAATTCATCTTTTGATTCATAATCAATATCAATATTATAGTCACCAACAGCCATTTTCTCTGCAGCTTCTTCTATCTCTTTGATTGGATTCTTTAACCTGTTTGTAATATATAAACATATAGCTATTCCTGATACTATAGTAAATATGCTAACTCCTATAGAAGCAAATGTTGCTCTTGTTGATGTTTCTTTTATTCCTTTGTTAAATTTAATAGCATCAGCCTCTACTTGTTCATTAAAAGATATTGCATAATCAACACACTTGTCGTATGCATTAAAATATGGAGTATTTGGCTCTGTTATTTCTACTGCTTTTTCGTAATTACCTTGACCTATAAGCTCAAGAACTTTATCACATTCTTGTTTTAAACTTTGTATTGATTGTTCAAGATTATCAACAAGTTTTTGATCTCCACTAAAAGCTGATTTAATATTTTTAAGTCTTTTTGCAATACTATCAAATTCGACCGTCATTTTAGCTTTATATAATTCAAGGTTCTTTTCCATGATTGCATTACCTAGATATCTTCCAACAGCAACTAAATCTCTACGAATCCCCATAGATTCAGTTGTCGTTACATAAGGCCCCGTAAATAACTGTTGACTGAATTTTTCTGATTCTTTTAATTTACTTATTGTATAAAAACTTGAAAACGATGTAAGCACTAACAAAATACCAAAAGCTACGATTAGCTTTTTGCCTATTTTTAAATTCTTCATTACATATTCCTCCCCCGCAATTTTTTTGTCATAATTTTTCTACATCATACAATAATTTTTTCTATTTAAATAATAAGTTCAAATAGCCAACGTTGTCTTTTCCTTAGATGTCTAAGCTCTAAATAAATTCCCATTTTAATAGCATGTAGAGCTATATTATTTTAATATTTATGATTTATATTTTTAAATCACAGATGGTTCTTATATTCCGGTACACTTCCATAATTTTTGAAGTGCATGTTGATATTGTTGATGTCATATTCTAACAATTGTATTTTTCCAATTATTCTTATAACCTCAAATAGTTCGCCTCTTTTTTATACGGACAAATAGTTAAAAACTTTAGATATTCTGTAAAATAATTTCTTATATTGTAAGTTTATTTAATATTTTAAATATACAGATGTTTACAAATAATTTATAAATTAGACAAAAAAGTAATATAACTGACCATACATTTTTATAAGGAATTTAATTGTATAAAAAACAGGCACTCTTACGAGTACCTGTTTTTAATCTATATTCTATTTTTTATATCTCTTTATTTATTAAAGTATCCTGAGAAAATCAGTAACCCAAAACATGCAATATTAAAAGTTATTACAATTTGCACAATTTCAAACCATTTCTCTTTCTTATGCTTTTTATAAAATTTAGATTTCTTTTGATAAATATCTGTTAGGATAAGTACTATCCCTTGATATACACCATATAAAATGTAATACCATGTTAAACCATGCCAAAATCCCATAGTTATCATTGTTATCATTTGAGCAACATGTGCTGCTGTAGCTCTCTTTTTAAATCTTTTCTTTCTCATAGAAGATATTACAAACCTTGAGAAAATATAATCTCCAAACCATCTTGAAAGACTTATATGCCATCTAGTCCAAAATTCTTTCATATCCTTACTTATAAATGGCTTGTTAAAGTTGTCCGGTGTTTTGATTCCTAGTATATAACTTGTTCCTACTGCAAATAAGCTATATCCTGCAAAATCAAAGAATAAATATAAACT
>NZ_JAFFPK010000185.1 GCF_017590215.1 Clostridium sp. CCUG 7971 | reverse complement strand
ATTTATGATAATATCTTTTTTAATTTAAATAAGCTTAATTACTTATAAAATTACTTGTATTCACTTAGTAATTTTATATTATTTTCTTGTTTCTAAAAACTTAACTAAGTTATTTACAGTTGCCATATCGCTTCTTTCTAAATCAGTTGGTTGAAGCTCTATACCTAATCTGCCTTCAATTTCTAATAATACTTCTATTATAGCTAATGAATCTAATAGCTCTTCTTCAAATAAGTTTAAATCTTGATTATTTTCTAAATCATCATATCCTAATACTTCTTCAAATATTTCTATAACTACTTGTCTCATTTTTATTCCTCCTTATTTATTAAAGTATCCTGAGAAAATCAGTAACCCAAAACATGCAATATTAAAAGTTATTACAATTTGCACAATTTCAAACCATTTCTCTTTCTTATGCTTTTTATAAAATTTAGATTTCTTTTGGTATATATCTGTTAGGATAAGTACTATCCCTTGATATACACCATATAAAATGTAATACCACGTTAAACCATGCCAAAATCCCATAGTTATCATTGTTATCATTTGAGCAACATGAGCTGCTGTAGCTCTCTTTTTAAATCTTTTCTTTCTCATAGAAGATATTACAAACCTTGAGAAAATATAATCTCCAAACCATCTTGAAAGACTTATATGCCATCTAGTCCAAAATTCTTTCATATCCTTACTTATAAATGGCTTGTTAAAGTTGTCCGGTGTTTTAATTCCTAGTATATAACTTGTTCCTACTGCAAATAAGCTATATCCTGCAAAGTCAAAGAATAAATATAAACT
>NZ_JAFFPK010000184.1 GCF_017590215.1 Clostridium sp. CCUG 7971 | reverse complement strand
AATAGCAAGTAAAACTAATAAAATAGTATGGCAAAATATAATATTTGCATTAGCTGTAAAAGCTATAGTTTTAGTACTAGGAGCAGGTGGAGTTGCTACTATGTGGGAAGCTATATTTGCAGATGTTGGTGTTGCATTAATAGCAGTATTAAATGCAATGAGAGCTATGAGATAGGAATAAAAAAACGAACTCAATTGAGTTCGTTTTTTTTATTTAAAGTATATCTTATATATTAATTAAGAAAAATAAAAATTGTAAGGTTTATTTAAGATTAAGTTTATAATAATTTAAATTTATCTATATATAATAGAAACAAAGGATAGATATTAAAAGTTTATTATAAAATAAATAATTTTCAAGAATAAATTACAAAAGGAGAAGAGAAACGTTAATGAATAAAAAACCTAGTAAGGCACTTATAATAATTTTATCTACTATAGCTTTGTTAGTAATAGCTATAGTAAGTGATATTGGATTAAATAAATTATACAAGACTAAATATGAAGAATTTGATTCTGTAGATAAAGAAATGTTTATACAGCTATCAAGTATATATAAACAATTCAATGAAAACAGTGATGAATTATGGAACGATAAATATAAATTAAATGAAAAACCTATAGTTTTAATAAGAACTAATAAAGATAAAGGGATTATAAGAAAGTATGCCTATGCAGTTAATATAAAAGGAATTGAAAAAAGTGTTCTTGCAAAAAAATGAACATGCCTAACTCTTTAAATTTACCAGAAGTTTATAGAATAATTAAGTTTGATACAAATATGATTTCAACCTTGATACCCTCAAATTTTGGAACTGTAGATATTAATGATCAAAGTATTTTTTATTTTAAATATCATCCTAAAATGATGGAAAATCCAGATTTATATTTTGATTTTTCTTCATTCTTATTACATGAATCATTCCATACATATAACCAAGAAGATTGGAAATATGATAAAATGATGGAGAGTATATAGAAAACTATCCAGTAAATAAAGAAAACTATGCTTTAATGGGATTAGAATTTAAGCTCTTAGATAAGTGTATGGAAATAAATAATAAAGAAGAAGTTAAGAAGTATCTAAAGCAATGGACAACTATACGTGCTTATAAATACAAAAAATATCCACAATTATTAGCAGAAGCAAATACAGAAGCAATAGAAGGAACTGCAAGATATATAGAATATAAATATAGTGATTTAACTGGTGGAAAATTAACAGTTCTTTCAAATGAAACGGCACCATATCATATTACATTTATGCAAGCTTATGACTATATTGCAAATAATCAAGCAAAATCGCCTTCATATTTAGAAAGACCAATGAGATATGAAGTAGGGTCTGCTTTAGGTTTAATTATGGACAAATCAAACATTAATTGGAAAAATGATATAGAAGACAGTAAGGATAAAGATGGAGAAACTCAATATGAAATATTAAAGAAATATTTCAATATTTCAGATAAAGATATTACAGAAGATAAAATAAATCATATAAAAGAAAAAAATAATTATAATGAATTACTAAAACAAGGACAAAAAATAGTTGATTTAGTAAATAAAAATAATTAAAAGATTCTATAAATAAGAGCAAAGTTATGTAAAAAATAGCCTTGCTCTTATTTATTTTGTCGCTTAATTTATATTAAATAAGAAAAATTTGAATTGTAAGGTTTATTTAAGCTTAAGTTTATAATGATGTAAATCTAGATATATATAATAAGTTTGTAAGCACAAGAGAGGAGAATGAACATGTTAAGATGGGAACTAAAAAAAATAATTAAAAATAAAACTTCAATAATAGCACTTATACTTATGGGACTTTTATTTATACAAATTGGATTTGTAAGTCCTACGTTAGAAACTCAAAATGAATATTATGATGAAGGTAAAAATGAATATATAATCGATAAAAGACCAGGAGATGTAATAGCACAGGAAAAATTAGATAACAAATTAATTGAATTAACTTCAATCGCTAATAAGAATACTCATGGGTTAAAAGATGAAAATGAGAAACAATTTAACAAAATATCAAAAGGAAAGCTAAATAAAGATAGTGGTGAAAAATATAAAAATCTAGAATTTTATCAAATATTTGAGCAAAGAGCTACTTTTCCTTTAGCTACATTGCTTATTGTAGCTATTATAGTTACACTTTCTTCAAATTTATATACAGATGAAAGATTATCAAATATAGACTCTATAATTCTATCATCTAAAAATAAATATAAAGCTTTAAACTCAAAGCTTTTAATATCTTTAATTATACCAATTATTGTTTATGTACTTTATTTACTTGTAACTTTTGTAGCAACATATATTCAATATGGTGCCCCAATAAATGGAGGTTTACAGGCGTATAGAATTAGTACCATAGCAAGTTTAGTTAGAGAAATGAGTATTGTTCAATAT
Source organism: Clostridium sp. CCUG 7971 (assembly GCF_017590215.1). GTDB lineage: Bacteria > Bacillota > Clostridia > Peptostreptococcales > Peptostreptococcaceae > Faecalimicrobium. The sequence goes on along the minus strand of NZ_JAFFPK010000184.1, from coordinate 5,911 downwards.
ATAGCTTATGAAGTAGGAATAATGAGTTTAGCATTTATATCAATATCTATATTTTCAGCACTATTGTCGTTTATAACAAAAAATTCAATACAGTCTATATCTTACACACTTTTATTTATAGCTATTGGAAAATTAGTAACTTTACTTAAATTTGTACCAGGTCAATTAAGAAATGTAATACAACAGTGTAACTTTATAGATGTACTTTCAAAAAATAGCTTTATACCAAATGCTTTTATAGGAAATATTGAATTATTTTCAATGAACTTTGATTTATCAATATTCTATATAGTTTTATCGGGATTAACAATAGTATTTGGAATATTATTAAACGTTTATGTATTCAAAAAAATATTAAATAAATAAAAAATAATAATTAAAATATGGAGGAAAAAAGTAATGAATAAATTAGAAATAGTAAATTTAACTAAAATATATAGTCATAAAAATGCAAATGAAAATATAAGTTTAACTTTAAATAGTGGAGTATATGGTTTATTAGGTCCTAATGGAGCAGGCAAATCAACTTTAATGAAACAATTAGCAACTATAACAACACCAACGAGTGGGAAGATATTATATAACGAAAAAGATGTAAAATCTTTAGATGATGAATATAGAGCTTTAGTAGGATATTTACCGCAAGATTTCGATGCATATAAAAACTTTAAAGCAAGAGAGTTTTTAATGTACATGGCAGCGCTTAAAGGAATGAGTAATAATGAAGCTAAAAAAAGAGTAGATGAACTATTAAAGTTAGTAGGGCTTCATGAAGTAAGAAATAAATTAGTATCTAAATTCTCTGGAGGTATGAAAAGAAGAGTTGGTATAGCACAGGCGTTACTTAATAATCCGAAGGTATTAATATTAGATGAGCCAACAGCAGGACTTGATCCTCAAGAAAGAACTAGATTTAGGAATTTATTATCAAATATAGGAACAGAAACAATAGTAATACTTTCGACTCATATAATTTCTGATATAGAATCGGTAGCTAAAGAAACTATTATGATAAAAGATGGAAAACTGCTGCTAAAAGGAACTCATAGAGAAATATTAGAAGATATGAAAGGCAAAGTATATACAATAACTACAAACAATGAAAATGAAGTAAACGAAATTCAAAGAAACTATAAAGTAGTAAATATAAATCGTGGTGTTGAAGATACACAACTAAGAATAATAAGTGAAAAAGTACCAGAATATAAAAATGTATCATTAACAGAACCGAGATTTGAAGATGTTTATATGTTCTACTTTGAATTAGAAGATGCAAGGGAGGTATAATTATGTTTTCAGTAATTAAAGCGGAAATAAAAAAGAATTTTAAGATAGGTGTAATAGCTGTTTGGTTATTTGGAATATTTATATCTTACTCTGCAGTATATACATTGAGTGTAGGTGAGGGTTATTCAGACGTATTTTTTAAATATTTTGGTATGGCACCTATAATGGGACTAGTAATGTTTATGATGTTTTCAGGAAGTTTTATACTTGAGTATAACTCAAATATGGATGGATTAATCAAGGCTACAAAGAATGGTAAAAAGCAATTAGTTGTAAGTAAGTTTATAGCAGCGGGTTTAAGTGCTAGTATAGTAAATTTATCAATGTTATATGCAATGGCATTTAAAGTATTTTTTAAATTTAAATTCGATGATATTAATATGCCAATAAAGAACTTATGGTATTTTGGTAAAAGTGGAAGTGATATAACTGTGATACAACTTTTATTAATAATGTCTGTAACAGTAATATTAGGTTCATTTATGTTAGCAGCATTAGGTCTATTTTTATCATCTATTAGTAAAAATGCTATAATTCCTTTTTTAGTAGGAGGAGCATTCATGGCTATACCTTATTTTATGGGAATGAGGAGAACAGTTAATAGTCTTATAGTGATACCTATATTTGGTATGTATGCAGTTCCTATTATAAGATTCGCTTTACCGTCATATTCATGGATAGTATTTTGTATATTCAGTATAGTAACAATAGTATTATTCTATAACTTAGCTAAGAAAAAGTTTTTAAGTGAAAGATAATTTATAAATATATATAATTTAGAAATAATAAAAAGAAAAGTAAAACACTTGTTATGCTTTTCTTTTTATTATTTTATAATTTAAATTATGAAATATATGGTATAAACTAAATTTAGAAAATAATGTAATAGTAAAAGATAAGTACATTAAATTTAAAAGCTATTTAGATATAAAAGGAGGGCTTAAAGTGGAGTCTTTAATAAGAAAAAGTAAAATATTAGTAGTGGATGATGAAGTAGAAATATTAAATTTAATAAAAATGGCACTTAATAAAGAAGGTTTTGAAAATATATATACGGCTGAAAGTGGAAAAAAAGGGTTAGAATTGTTTGAAATAGAAAAACCAGATTTAGCAATATTAGATATTATGCTTCCAGATATTGAAGGATATGATATATGTAAAAAAATAAGGCAAACTTCTGATATACCAGTACTATTTTTATCAGCAAAGGGAGAAGAATTAGATAAGTTAGTAGGTCTATCTTTAGGGGCAGATGACTATATAACAAAGCCGTTTAGTTTAAAAGAATTAGCACTTAGGGTTAAAATCCAGATTAGAAGAATCAAAAAACAATTTAACATAGAAGAAAAGAATAATAGTAGCGAAACTATAAAAGTAGGACCATTTGAAGTAAATGATCGGACTTTGGAAGTTAAGAAAAATGGAGAATTATTGGAGCTAAAGCCTAAAGAATTAAAAATGTTTATATATATGGTAAAACACAAAAATCAGATAATAAGCAAAGAAAAATTTTGTGATGAAGTATGGGGTGATGATTTTATAGGATACGATAATACTATAATGGTCCATATAAGAAGACTAAGAGAGAAAGTTGAAGATAATCCTTCAAAGCCAGAATACATAATAAATGTAAAAGGGCTTGGATATAAATTTGTAATAAAAGAATAAGCAGCTAAGGTGGTTTATTATGAAATGGAAATTAACTTTAAGATACCTTTTATCAACTGTATTAGTAGCTCTAATAGTTGTTCAAATAAATATAATTATAGCTATTTCAATATCTGTGATGATAAGCTTAGATTCACAAAAAAATGATTATAGTGGATTTAATAATGTAGAGAAATTTGTTAGAGATTTTAATGTAAATATTTTTAATAATACAAATAATATAAGTAATGTTTTTATTAATGATAAAGGTAAAGATGTATTAAAAAAAGCTACAGCATGGATACAAATATTAGATAATGATGGAAAAGTAATTTATCAATATAATACGCCGGGAAAAATTCGAGATAAATACACACCTGTACAGCTAATAAATACATATAAGTATTCAGGAGTAGAAGGTAATGAATCTACAGTTATGGCTGCTGAGAAAAATATAAATAATTATTCATATACATATCTAATTGGATTTCCTATGACTAAGGTAGATAAAATAAATATAACTACTGATTCAGACTCCATATGGGATATAATATCCAAAGTTATGCTATCTATTATAGTAGTAGATGTAATAGTGGCTACGATAATAGGGTATATATTTAGTAAATCTTTAACTAAACCTGTAAAAAGTATAATTGGTGGAGTTGAAGATCTGGCCGGTGGAAACTATGAATCATATTATAAGGAAAAAGGTATATATAAACCTGTATTTAATAAATTGAATAATTTAGCAGATACATTAAAAGATAACGAGAGAGAACGTAAGAAAATTGAATCTATGAGAAATGAGTGGGTAGCAAATATATCTCATGATATAAAAACACCTTTAGCATCTATAAAAGGATATGCAGAATTAATGTTTAGTGACTATGATATAGAAGTCGATGAGGTAGCTCAATATGCAGAAATTATAGATAGTAAGGCTAATTATATAAAAGAATTAGTAGATGATTTAAATTTAACTATGAAGCTAAAAGATGGATATTCAAATATATCCAGAGAAGAAAAGAATATAGTATCTTTGGTTAGAGGATGTATTATAGATATTCTTAATGATCCTAAATATAGTCATATAGATATAGATTTTGATTCTGAAGAAGATAATATAGTATTAAAAATAGATGAATTACTTATGAAGAGAGTAATAAACAATATTATATATAACTCTATTATTCATAATAATGAAAATGTAAGTATAAAAATAAATATTATATTGGATAAAAAGACGCATATAATTATTGAGGATAATGGAAAAGGAATATCTGAAGAAGATCTTAAGTATATTTTTGAAAGATATTATAGAGGAACTAATACAGGTCATGCTCATAAAGGTTCAGGTTTAGGTATGGCTATAAGTAGAGATATTGTAAAAGCTCACAATGGAGATATAAAAGTAGAAAGCAAATTAGGTACTGGCACTAAAATAGAAATAATACTTTAAATACACGAAAAAGGAGATTAATCAAAAATGATAAATCTCCTTTTTTTATATTACATAATTAAATACACAGAAAAAGTGAGTTAAACTTCCAAGCATTATGAATATATGGAAGATTTCATGGAAACCTAAGTGTTTAAAGTCTAAGAACTTTGGTTTAGTTGCATATATTATAGCCCCTATAGTATAAAAAACACCACCTAGTACAAGCAAAGTAACCCCTTGAAATGATAAAGCCTTATATAATGGACTAATAAGGAATATAGAAATCCATCCCATAGCAACGTATATGACTGTAGAAATCCATCTAGGGCAGTTAAACCAAATTAACTTAAAAGACACTCCGGCAACAGCAGTAGCCATTATTATCCCAAATAAAATCCATCCAGTAGTACCATTTAAAGCAATTAGGCAAAATGGAGTATACGAACCTGCTATTAAAACAAATATCATAGCATGGTCTAATCTTCTTAAAAATCCTATTACATTATCACTAGAAATAACTAAATGATAAGTCGCAGAAGCTGCATATAAAAGAATCATACTTAATCCGAATATTATCACAGCTGTTAGAGCTAAGGTAGATGGGGTATTTAATGTTGTTTTTATTACTAATGCTAGTAACCCAATAAAAGATAATATTGCACCAGCAAGATGAGTAAAACCATTAATCGGCTCTCTAAGATAATTACTCATAATTTACCTCCCTAAATTAAAGTTGAATATATAATTTATATTATACATTTTAAGTATTTATACACATATAAGTAAATAAACTAACAGGTTATAATAAAAAATTAGTATCTGGTTTTAATACTATATTACTATTATACTCTAAAATTTAAATCTATATATACTTTTTAAAAACTTTTTATAATATAAAAATAAAACTAAATTAAGCAGAGATTCTCTTAAATATAAGAGTTTAAGATATATTTACTTATATTTATAATATAAAAAATAATAATCTTTTTAAAAAAGTTTTAAAAAAGTATTGACGATATATTTTTAAGGTGATATAGTATTACTTGTCCAAGAGATACGGACGAAACAAAAAAGTAAGCGTCGATACAGTCGCTTAAAATGAACTTTGAAAATTAAACAGTAGGTTAATTTATAGAATTTGAAACAACCAAACAAAGCCAGATATATAACAGTATCTGAGCCCAAGTCAAAACTTATATTTAAGAGTTTGATCCTGGCTCAGGATGAACGCTGGCGGCGTGCCTAACACATGCAAGTCGAGCGATTTCCTTCGGGAAAGAGCGGCGGACGGGTGAGTAACGCGTGGGTAACCTGCCCTGTACACACGGATAACATACCGAAAGGTATGCTAATACGGGATAATATGAGAGAGTCGCATGGCTTTCTTATCAAAGCTCCGGCGGTACAGGATGGACCCGCGTCTGATTAGCTAGTTGGTAAGGTAACGGCTTACCAAGGCGACGATCAGTAGCCGACCTGAGAGGGTGATCGGCCACATTGGAACTGAGACACGGTCCAAACTCCTACGGGAGGCAG
>NZ_JAFFPK010000183.1 GCF_017590215.1 Clostridium sp. CCUG 7971 | reverse complement strand
TTTTAGCTATAAATTTTTTAATACAAAATAAGGAGGCAATAAAATGAATGAAAAGAATTTTGCAAAAGACCTTATAAAATTTATTTACAACAGTCCAACATCATTTCATGCAGTTAAAACATCTAAAGAACTTTTAAATGTAAATGGATTTGAGGAATTAAAATTAAATGAAAAATGGAATTTAGAAGTAGGTAAAAAGTATTATGTGACAAAGAATTTATCTGCAATAGTAGCTTTTACTATAAATTCAAAGAATATAGAAAGAGAAGGATTTAGAATAATAAGTTCTCATTCAGATTCACCAACATTTAGAATAAAACCAAATGCAGAAATGTCTGTAGAAAAAACGTACTTAAAATTAAATACAGAATGTTATGGTGGCCCCATATTAAATACATGGCTAGATAGACCATTGGGGATAGCTGGTAGAGTTGTTTTAAAAGGAGATCATGTATTAAAACCTAAAGAAGAAATAGTAAACTTAAATAAGCCAATTTGTATAATACCTAACATAGCTATACATATGAACAAAAGTGTTAATGAAGGATATGCTTTAAATAAACAAAAAGATATGTTACCTTTAGTTGGGTTATTAAATGATAGCTTAGAAAAGGATAATTTCTTATTAAATCAATTAGCAATAAATTTAGGAGTGAATTTAGAAGATATTATAGACTTCGATTTATTCTTATATGAATTTGAAAAAGGAAGTTTAATAGGAACAAATGAAGAATTTATATCAAGTGGCAGATTAGATAATTTATCAATGGCCCATGCTAGTTTAAATTCTCTTATAGATATAAAAGGAGAAAATGGAATAAATGTTGTAGCTGTATTTGATAATGAAGAAGTAGGCAGCTCTACTAAGCAAGGTGCAGATTCAAATATGTTACTTAACATATTAGAAAGAATTTGTATGTCATTAGGAAAAGATAGAGAAGAATTCTTTACATCTATCTACTCATCATTTATGATATCAGCAGACTTAGCTCATGCAGTTCATCCGAATTTATCAGAAAAGCATGACCCAACTAATAGACCGGTTATGGGTGAAGGACCAGTTATAAAAATAAATGCTAACCAAGCATACACAAGTGATGCATATTCTATATCTGTTTATAAAAATATATGTAGTGAAGCTGGGGTTAAATATCAAGAATTTGTTAATAGATCTGATGAAAGAGGAGGAAGCACAATAGGACCTATATCATCTACTCATATAGATATTCCATCTGTTGATATTGGTAGTCCAATACTAGCAATGCACTCTATAAGAGAATTAGGTAGTGTTAAAGATCATTATAGTATATACAAGACATTTAGTAAATTTTATGAAGTTTAGATAAGGAGATAGTATTATGAAGATAGGATTATGTCTTTCAGGAGGAGGAGCAAAAGGCTCATACCAAGCAGGAGTTATAAAATCTTTATGGGATAGAGGTATAAAAAAATTTGACGCTATAGCAGGAACATCAATAGGAGCGATAAATGGATATTATGTATTCACAGATAATGTTGAAAACTTGCAAGAAATGTGGATAAATATTCAGAAAACTTCTGAAAACGATGTCAAAATAGTTGATAATACTGTGGACAACTCAATAATAATTGATGGATTAAATGAACTTACTAACAATAATAAGTCAAAAACAAACTTATATGTAAACTATATAGAAATAGAAAATAAGAACTTAAATGAAAAAATTGTAAATGTATCAGAATTAGATAAATCAGAAGGTTTAAATAGCATTAAATACAGTTCATTACTTCCTTTCAATCCATCTGGAACATTAGATTTTAAAAACCAATTTGGTAAAGATTTAATGGACGGAATTTATGATGGATATAAACTTGATGGTGGATTAGTAAATAATACACTAATAAAACCTTTGATTGAGGATAATGTGGATAAGATAATATTAATATCCACAAGACATGATTATGTTTTACCTGAGAATATAAAAAATATATACAATGAAGATAATATAATAGTAGTTAGACCTAAAACCATATTTGGTAAAAATGATACTCTTAGATTTGAGCCAGAGTTTTGTAAAGAACTATACTATGAAGGTTATAATATAGGGAAGAACTTAGAACTAAATATATAAACAATAAAAAATTAAAACTTTTACTATATATTATAAATATGAACAATTCCATGTAAATAAATAGAATTGTCTCAAAAACATTGAATAAACCTCTAATTGTTAGTATAATATAAAAGTTCTTTAATAATGAGAAAATAATATATGGAGTTGATATAAACATGGCAACTAAGAGAATCGCAGTTTTAGGTGGCCCAAGATGTGGAAAAACTACATTAATACAACATTTATACGTTGAAATGAAAATAGCAGGTTTAAATGCTGGGTATGCCTTAGAATATTCAACAGAATATTTAAAAGATAAAGGTATGATAGAAACAATATCTGAACAATATGGTATTTATTTAGGTCAAAAGAAATTAGAAGATGAATTATCAATGTTTGATTATGCTCTTACTGATTATGCTACTTTTGTACCATACATATATGGAAGATTTATGTTAGGTAATAAAAAAAGAAGTAAAAAAGAAATACAAATACTTAAAGATTTATATTGTTTAGCTATAGAAGATATACAAAACTACGATATGATAGTATACGTTCCAAGAGAATTTGGATATGTACAAGATGGAGTAAGATGGCAAGATGAAGAGATAGCTCTTAAAATAGATGAATCTATACTTAGCTTTTTACAATCTGAAAATGTAGATTACATTGAAGTAAAAGGATCTACTAAAGAAAGAGCTAGCCAAATATTAGACTTATTAGAAGTTGATTATAAAGAAACACCACAGTTAAATGGAGATAAAAAATAAGCTACTATTAATTTAGTAGCTTTTTTATATTAAATTGAAATAGATAAAAATTTTATGAGATTTTTCTTAAACTTGGTATATAATAATATATGAAAGATACATAATCAATAACTGAAACAGAGAGGAAGATTAATATGGAAAATAAAAATCCTATAGTAACTATAGAAATGGAAAATGGAAAGAAAATAGTAGCAGAACTATACCCACATATAGCTCCTAATACTGTAAAGAACTTTGTAACGTTAATAAACGAAGGATTTTACAATGGAGTGGGATTCCACAGAGTTATAGAAGGATTTATGATACAAGGTGGATGCCCTAATGGAAATGGAATGGGTGGACCAGGACATGCTATAAAAGGAGAATTCAAAGGAAATGGATTCACTAATAACTTAAAGCATGAACCAGGAGTTTTATCTATGGCTAGAACTATGGCCCCTAACTCAGCAGGATCTCAATTCTTTATAATGCATAAAAATTCTCCACACTTAGATGGACAATATGCAGGATTTGGTAGAGTTATAGAAGGTATGGATGTAGTTAATGAAATAGCTACAACTAAGACAGATAGAGCTGATAGACCAGTAGCTCCACAAGTTATGAAGAATGTAACTGTCGAAACTTTTTGTGTAGATTACTCAGATGTTGAAAAAATGTAATTGATTTCCTTTAAAATATATTAAATCAGGCCTTTACAAGAATTGAAATTTGATTTAATATAGAAGTTGCCTAAAAACAACAATACAATTAATAAAAATTTTAGACCACATTATTTAATTAACACTAAATAATTTAGTTGAGAAATTAAATTAACGAATAAAAGGAAAAAGGAAGGTATATACC
>NZ_JAFFPK010000182.1 GCF_017590215.1 Clostridium sp. CCUG 7971 | reverse complement strand
TTTATTTATTTTTTATTAATTTGTATAATATTTTACAATTGTAACCTATGTTACGTAAATTATTTTAGAGGTATTATATTATATATTTAATCTAATATTAACAATGTAAGATAAATATAGATTTAATAATTAATTATAAGGAGGCTTGTTATGAGCTTATATTTAGGTAAAATACATTATTGGTTATTTAATAAAATATTATGGTTTGAAGGTTTAGAAGATGAAATAATAGAAGTCGCTAAAAGTGAAGGATTAGATATAGATAAGTTAAGTAAAGAAATAAACTTAAAGTTTGGTGAAAAACTTCCAAATAAACCATTAGAAGAAATTATAGAACACGGCAACATACATGGATGGTTACAAGATAAAATTCATTCAGCAGAAGGTAGAATGGCAACTTGGACAAGCGAAATACTTAAAAGAGATAAAGATGCAATTACTAAAATTGAAAAAGTATATATTGATCAAGGGATAAAAGCTGGCAAAGAAATAATAAACCCAAATATCGATTTGAGTGATGCAAGTAAAATATATAATAAAATAAATGACTATATTTTAGATGGGATGCCTTGCGATAGAGTTGATGAAGTTATAGTTTCATCAGAGGATAGAGTAGAGTGGAAGAAAAGACTATGTGTTCACAAAGATATATGGAATAATGCAGGTGCAGATGTTAGTTTATTTTATGAACTAAGAAATTTATGGATAAAATCTTTTGTAAACACAATTAGTAATGATTTTGTATATAAAGAAGAAGAAAACGGGGTAAAAATAATAGAAAGAAATTAAAAACAGAGTTTAAGGAGATGTTATGGAGACTATAAATTTAATGATAGAAGAACATAAATATGTAACTCGTATGCTTAAAGTTATAAGAAGATTATGTTTTAATTTAATGGAACATAAAGATATAGATTATAAAGATTTTGAAGATGTTATTTATTTTATAAAAAACTATGCAGATGAACATCATCATAAAAAAGAAGAAAACATACTTTTTAAAGTAATGATTGAAAATTTAGGAGAACTAGCAGAAAAAGTAGTTAAACATGGTATGATGGTGGAACATGACTATGGAAGACTTTATGTAAAAAACTTAGAAGAAGCACTTAATAAACTAATAAATGGAGATAATGAATCTAAACTAGATGTAATAGCAAATGCAATATCTTATACACATTTATTAGAAAGACACATTGACAAAGAAGATAGAGTTGTATTTACATTTGCTAAAAATAAACTTAGTAAAGAATTATTAGATAAATTAGACATAGAGTGTATAGCTTATGAAAATGCAAACAAGGAAAATAAAGATAAGTGCCTAAAAATATTAAATGATTTAGAATATAAATTATTTTAATAAGAAGATATAAATATGAAAATTATATATTATTTTTATGGACTCTAATTTTAGAGTTCATTTTTATTTATTTGATTTG
>NZ_JAFFPK010000181.1 GCF_017590215.1 Clostridium sp. CCUG 7971 | reverse complement strand
AAAATACTTAGCTAAGTATCACTTACAATATAATATATCGATATATTTTAATAAAACTTTATACTTTTTTATTAAAAATATTTAATTTTTCTTTATTAAAATATGAATAGTTGTTATTTGCCTGTTTAGACACTTTATGTTCTTTAATTTCTTCTTTAACTTTATCTATATTTTCACTTAATAAATTATATATTTTTTTATCTATATCTAATATTTTTTTATCAATTAGTATTTTTTTTAATTCTGATTTATTAATTTCACTTTCTAATATTTCTTGTCTTTTATTTAAAAGACTATCTACTTTATCTAATTCAGATTTATTTATACATTCAATTATTTCTAAAGATATTTTTTCATATAGCTTTACAATTTCTATCATATATTTTACCAAACCTACATTTGTGAAAGATAATTCATTTGCGCATTAAGTTTATTAATACTTGATTCTAATTTTGCAAACTTTTTATACAGTGCATTTTCTTTTGCATCCATTTTTCTTGTAATATTTTTTATATTTTCTGCTTGTTTTTTTAATTGATCAGAATAAAAGTTTCTTACTGCAGATGCTGTTTTCTCTAGCCCTGCTTTTTTTGCAAATATAGATGATGAACCTCCTACATACTTATTCATAGTATTTTTCATATTTTCTAATACACTCGAACTGTCTTTAGCAAATACTTCATATACTCTAGTAGCATTAGTTTCTAAAGCTTTTGTAAATTTAGATTCATTTAATGTGATCTGTCCTCTTTTTGTATAGTCTTCATGGCTAGTTAAGCCCATCTCACTTAAGACTCCCATTTTATCTCCAAATATAGACTTTTGCATATCTGACATAAACTTTCTCATTTCAGAGTCATTTCTAAGTATGCCTTCTTTAGCTTTCTTTTCCCATTTTTCTATTTCTTTTTCACTCATATCTTCTTTTTGAGCTTCTGTTAAAGGTTTATAGTCTGCTGACTTTTTCTCCATTACAAGTTTGTATACCTTGTCCATTAGTTTATTATATTCTTCAACAAATGATTTCATATTTTCTACTACCGGTTGAACATCTTGTTTAGATGTAATGTCGGTACTACCTGTTGAATGTACGTTATATGTAACTCCATCTATTGTAAATGCATTTGATTTTTCATTTAGAGTTTTTGTAAATGACCCGTCCTTTGAAGATACTTGAATTATAGAGTTACTACCTACAGCTGTACCTTTAAATTCAATTTCAGTAAGTTTAGGCTTTCCACTCCCATCTAACTTGAAACTTCCATCAGATTCAAGTTCATATGATTTTGTCTTTAATCCTAAAAAGTCTAGAGAATTAGATATACTTCCATCTTCATTTAATATTTTTAGTTCACTATCTTTACCTTCTTTAGCTGATTCAATAGTAAATTCACCAGTCATTTCACTAAATGAAGCTCTAACATCTCCACTCATACTATTATTTATCTTACTTACTAGAGAATCTATAGTATCATCAGGCCCTATAGTTATAGTTTTTGAGTTAGAATCTTTCCCTACATTTACTTTAAATTTAGTTTCTGATGCTAGTCCCAATTCAGATAGCTTACTATCTTTTTTAATCATTTTTCCATTAGAAGCTTGTGATGATGTAGCTTTAGGAGCTTCAGCTAATTTTTCAATATTAAACTTATAATCAATCTTATTAGCACCTGCATTACCTTTAGCCGTTAAGACAGTAGAATCAGAACTAGTTAAAGATAGTGTGTTCCACGCACTACTAGTTGTTAAAGAATTCTTTGACGATACTGAAAAGTATTTCTCATTAATATCTTTAACATCTTTTATAACCTCTCTATATATTTCTTGTTGCCATTTTATAGTTTGTTCTTTTTGCTTAGCTGTATCTACCTTTTTTTGTTCTCCTGCAAGCATTTCTTTTATCATGGTTTCTGTATCCATACCAGTTGCAAGACCTGTTAATCTCAAACTATTTACACTTGACATAAAATCCCCTCCCTACTTACTTTTCTTTATTGCTTTATATGCCTCATGCCACATATCTCTTACTTCTTCAATTAAAGGAAGTACGTTATCTATTATCTGTGCATCTTTTTTTATATTAGCTTTAGCAAGTTCACTTTTTATAAATTCATACACATTATATAAATCGTTCATGTAACTTCCTGCATCTTTATCCATAGTTACCATAAGCTCTAAAAATATATCTTGAACTCTAACTAGCTCATCATGTGCTTTTTGCATATTCTTTTCTGATATTGCAAGCTTAGCTATTTTTGTATATTTAACAGCTCCATCTACTAACATAAGTAATAATTGTTCTTGTGACGCTGTGTTTACTGAATTCTGTTTATATATATTATATGGATTTGCTGCATACATAACTTTCTCCCTCACTCACTTACTTAAATAAATTTAAAATTTCATTTGTATTGGTTATAGCTTCTGAATTTTCTTTTTTAACATTTTCATATATTTCTTTTCTAAGTATAACCTTATCCTTGGGAGCATCTATAGCTATTTTAACGCTTCCATCTTCTATTTTTACTAACTTAATTTCTATATCATCTCCTATTAATATAGATTCTCCTTTTTTCCTAGTAACTACTAACATTCTTTTCACTCCCTGTTAAAGGTTCTTTTATGCTATATTTATCATCTTGCAATATTAATTGCTTTCCTTTATTATTTTTAATGTTTATTACTAAAGGAGCTTTTAAATTAACTGTACTTTGTTCTAATGTTTTGTTTAAAGTTATTAAATTTAATATTAATACGTCATTAGGATTTTCTATTTCCAACTCATTTACTACGTCATGATTTAAATTTATTTCATAGTCACTTTTAACTTCAAAAGGTGATATAGCTATAAAACCTATATTAATATCTTCTTTTGAATTTATAATTTTAAATTTAGTATTTTCTTCAATTTCATTTATTGTAAAAACTTTATATTCTTCAAGACCTGGAATTCCTTTATCAAATAATATTTCCATATATTCCTCCTAATTATCTTAGGTAATCAAGTATACTTGGCTGTATTAATTTTAATCCAGCTTGAATAGATGCATTATAAACCAATTCTGCTGATTTTAATTCAGTAAATTTTTCAACATGATTAACATCCTGATCTAATGATAATACACCTTTCATATTTAATATATGTTCATTATTAAGATCTTTTATATTTTCAGCTGTACTTACTCTAACACCAAGTTTAGTTCTATTATCTAGTGTATTGTTAAAAAATGAATCTATTTTAACTTTTACATCACTTGTCAATTTTTCTTTATTTACTTCAACATCCTTACCGTTTGCTATATCATTTAGCAATTTAGATACATCATTTATTGCAGAAAGGTAATCTTTTCCTCCCCTTCCTGTATCAAATATCTCTTTAGCAGATACGTTATAATCTATATTTATACCATCTGATATATCAGCTTTTAAGTCGTCTGAATTCGCCTTTGAATTTAATTCTAATGTTACCGTTCCATCTGCATTTTCTATTATATTTACTGGAGCTTCATCAACATTACTTCCTCCAAACATATGTCTTCCTGCATAACTTGAATTTAATGTTTCTCCTAATTCTCTAATTTTTACATTTACATCTGCATTTATAGCCTTAAATTCTTCTTCAGTATATGCACCATTACCAACTTTTAAAATAGATTCTTTAATATCATTAAGAGCTCTTCCAACTTCTTCTAATGATGAGTCTGTATTATTCATCCATCCTACAATTTCATCTATATTATAGTTGTATTTTTCTGTATATTTTATTTCGTTATTTAAATTCATTATTTTTATAGCTTTGTGAGGATCATCCGATACTCTATTTACTTGCTTACCTGTATCAAGCTGCTTACTTAATTTATCCATTCTTTGTAAACTTTCTTGTACGTCATACATATGACTTGCAAGCATTGATGAATTTGTTATTCTCATAATTACCTCCTAAGTTACCTTTTTAATCCATTTATTACAACGTCTAATAAAGAGTCTATCGTCGATACTACTTTAGCACTTGCGTTGTATGCATGGTGAAATTGTATTAAATTAGTCATTTCTTCATCTAATGCAACACCTGACTCATTTAGTCTTGTTTTGTTTACTTCTTTTAATATTTTACTTTGATTTTTTTCATTTCTTATCACTTCTTGAGATTCATTTCCCAAACTTTGTATTACGCTATTATAAAAGTTATTTATAGTTACGTCTTCTCCCTTGATACTGATTTTTTTATTTTTTAATCTATACATTTCTTGTGCTTTATCTGATGTTACATCTAAGTCAACAGTTCCATCTATTATTCCATCAGCTACTTTTAAAACTGGACTTTTAGTACCATCATACTCAAATAGATTAATTCTTAAAGTATCATTTACTGCTGTTGCTATATTTTCAGCTAATGTATTTACTTCAGTTTTGTATTTATCTATTTTTTCTATCATTTCTAGAGAACCTTTAATTTCTCCTGAAACATTTGCTATTTTTTTTAATTCATCTATCGTAACGTCTCCGCCCTTTGATATTTTATCATCAATCATTTTTTTTACTTCATCGTCTTGCATATTTATCTTAAAACTAAGATCATCTAGTATCCTATCTCTTTCATCTAGCAAATCATTAGGGCTTTTCCCACTACCTTCAACTATTTTAATCTCTTTGTTAAGATTTCTTAATTGATTAATTGCAAAGTTTATATCTTTTACCCTATTGTCTAAGTTTACTTGTGTTTGTTCTCCTAAGTTTTCTAATTTATTAGTTATTTGGCTTATTTTTTCAGCTAAATATTTACTATTTTGTGTTACTATATCTTTTGCACCATTATCTTTCGGGCTTTTAGCTAATTCCTGCCAACTAGTAAAGAAATTATTCATAGATGCAGAAATCGATGTATCTGATGGCTCATTAAATATGGTTTCCATATTTGTATAACTTTCATATTTAACTTTTAAGCTACCATATGTATGACTTTCGCTTCTATATTGAAAATCATAGAATGCATTTTTAGCTCTAGAAATATCTGTAACCTCTACACCAGTTCCTAATTGACCTGCTCCTAAGCTACTATTGTACCCTGGATAACTATATGCACTTCTAGCGCTTTGTTCTACTCTTTGTCTTGAATACCCTGGAGTATTCATATTATTTAAATTGTGCGAAGTTGTTTGTATAGCAACTTGACTCGCACTCATACCTGTTCTTGATGACTGTAAAGTCCCAAATAAACCTGACATAACTTTCCCTCCATTTTAATTTATTTTCCTACTTGCCCAAGTGAATTATATGTACCAATCCCTTTACTTGGCTTAATAAAATTTATCATTTTTTTTGTAAATAATAATTTCTGTTTTATAAGATTGTTATTTGCTTCTTTTTGTACTTCTAGCATATGAAGATAATGTTTTATATCTTCATATGCCTTAATTATATTTTCATCATTACAATCTTCTGTAAGTTTTGCCATACTAGTTTCACTGCCTACAATATTTCTTCTCTTAATTTCCAACGTTGCAAGCTCTTTTGCTACTAAATCTATTTCTGTAGCTATTTTATCAAGCTTAATTACGTCTTTATTTATTAATAATTCATATTGCTCATCTAGTAAATCTAAGAGTTTTTTTAATATATTTTTTTCTTCATATATAACTATTTTTAACTCTGGACTCAACTACTTTTCACCTCTCATATGCTCAATTATTTTCTTTGCTATATCCTTAGAATCTATTCTATAAGTTCCATTATCTATTTTCTTTTTTAATTCATTAACCTTTTCAATATTTATTTCTTCTTTTTTATTATTAACTTCACTCAAATATTTGCCTAAATCAGATATTTGTATAGTATCTATTTTCTCATTTTTTATAGCTTTTTCTTCAACCTTATTAGATTTATATATATTTTCAATAACTCTTTGGTTTATCGAACCTATTTTCATAGAATCCCTCCTTAGTATTAATAAATTACAAATATTTTAATTTTCATCATCTTCCATTTTTATAGTAGATAATCTTATTGCTAATTTATTATCTAATATTATACTTTCACCACTTGCTACCACTCTTCCATTTATACTTATATCTAACGGTTCTTCAAGGTGTTTATCTAATATGATTACATCACCTACACCTAATTCAGCTATTTTTTCTAACTTTTCTTTTGTTTCTCCTATTGATACTGTTATATCTAATTGTGCATTCATAATTTCATTCATTGCACTTATTGATTTTTTTTCACCTTCTTCTAGTTGTTCAAATTCAACCTCATATACATTATCATATTTTTTTAAAGTATCCATATTCATTCCTCCTTACATATATATATCTATTAGTAATCCATTTATCTCATCTACCTTAGATGCTACATCTATATTGCTCTTTTGATCGTATAATAGTTCTTTTGTTATTTCTTCTAACTTCTCATTTACTGTATTTACTGTCGTAAAGTAATTTGCATCCCAAAAACTATCTTTTTTATTTAATTCATATACGTAGTCTACTATAGATTTTAGGTAGCTTTTTATAACCTTCTTATATTTTACTACATCTGTGTAATTTTGAGTTACCGCTAATCTATTTCCAGTGTTCTTTATTTCTTTTATATATAATTCCAATTCTTCCTTTGTTTTTGACTTACTTGTTTGATTAAAACTATCACTAAAATCTAACTTACTTTTGTTATTTTTACTTTCTATATTGATGCTAGGGTTTAATCCTATATTTCCTACTTTCATATTTAACCTCTGTAATATTATTTAATATTCTATATTATATATTTTTACGGTTGTTTTGAATATTTCTTGAGTTAATTTTCAATAATTATTTAAGAGGTATATAAATGGTTCTTATCTAATATCTTATATTTAGAAGCTTGTTTTATTTATTATAAAATCAGCTTCAATTAATTATTTTGAAAGGAGATTTTTAATGTTTGATGTATGTGTATGTTGTAATAATATTAATGAAAGAAATAATTTAAATGGACTTTTGCTCAAATTCACTTCATTTAACAAATTCAAATATAAACTTTCTAATTTTAATTCTATTGATGATTTACTAAATAATAAACCACGAAATATAGATATTTTATTAGTCAGTGTGACTTTAAAAAATAAAACAATAGCTACTGAAATTAACCAAAAAATAACAAGTTTATATAGTAGTATCAAGATAATATTTATTCCTGAGATTATCGATTTTATGATTAATGGTTTCCCTCTAAAAGATTTTAAATATGTAATAAATCCTATAAATGAGGAAGCTTTTAATGATGAGCTTTTACAGTGTGTAAATGAGTTAAACGAAAATAATATATTAGGCGATATACCTTCTAAATCAATATTGCTTATTGAGTCTCATAAAAATAACTCTTTAGTATATACTCAAAATGATACTTTTACTATAGATTCTAATATTGATAAGTTAACAGAATCTCTAGATTCTTATATTTTTTATAGATGTAGCAATAAAAATTTAATCAACCTAAAACAAGTTCGTAGGTTAAATAAATCATCTGTTATAGTAGGTGATGTGGAGGTTTCTCTATCTCAAAATGATTTTTCTGGATTAAAAACAAGGTTATTACATATGTTAAATATAAAAAAATAGATGCTTTATTGCATCTATTTTTTTATTTTCTAAAATATATCTTATCTTTTGTAGTATTTCATAACTTTTGGTACATAATTTTGTGTTT
>NZ_JAFFPK010000180.1 GCF_017590215.1 Clostridium sp. CCUG 7971 | reverse complement strand
ACTTAAGAGGCTTTTTATTAAAAAAATTACAAAATAATTTATTTAAATAAAAATCTTTGTAGAAAAATGTAAGTTGATTTTTTAGAAATACTTAAAAAATAAATGTTATAATGAGATTATTAGTAAAAAATGTAAATTAATTATTGATTTAAGTTTTATTGATTTTAGGGGGCATATTTGTGATTAAGCTATTAAATACAGTAAACGATTATATTATAGTTATGGATAGAGAGGGTGAGATAAAGTTTTGTAATGAAAAATTATTATCAAGAATTGACCTTGATAATAAATATATAAAAAATATTAACATAAAAAATATACTATATAGAGATAATAAAAAATTATATGAGTCAATTAGTAATATAAAAAAGGATGAAGAAATTAATATAAGTGTAGAAATTATAAATTCAAAAAAAGAAAAGATTTTACTGAATGGAAAAATAATATTAAGTAAATTTAATAATAAAGAATCTATATTTCTAGTATGTAAAGAAGATAGTAATAAGCTATATAATATAAATGATTTAGAAACAGCTTTAGACACAATACCCTATGCTGTATGTATAAAAGGTACAGATGGTAAATATATATATGGAAATAAGTATTTTTATGATTATATCTCAATAGAAAAAATGAATATTTTGGGCAAAAAGCTTAAAGATATAAGCGAAGTAAATACATATGAAAATATATCGAACATAGAAAAAAAGATAATAAAAAGTAAAAAGCCTAGATTAATAGAGGCAGTTGTTGAAAAAGGTGATAATCCATTAAACTTGGATATGTTTATTGCGCCAATTTTTAAAAAAAATGACAAATTAAAGTATATAGTTACAATGATTAAAGATGTGACTATAAAAAAACAATTGAAAAAAATATAGAAATATTAAAATTAAATAATAGCACATCTGATGATATAGAAATTAATTCATTACTAGATAATTTATTAAAAAATATATCTAATTATTTAAAATCAGATTCAATAACATTATACCTATATGACAAAGAATCTGAAACTTTAAATCTAGGAAGTTTATATGGTGAGGTAAAAAATATATCTACTACACCAAAAATTATAAAATTTGAAAAAGAAGATTTGAAAAAAATACTAGATGATAAAAAAATAGGAAGAACATTAGAAGTTTCTGGAATAAGTGATATTAGGGTTTCCGCCTTTAAAAGTATAAATAAAAATCTTAGTTTTGCAGGTTCATATAATTTAATGAATGGTGATGAATTTATAGGGATATTAAATATATCATATTTAGGCGATAATGAACCTGAATATTATCAAAATGACTTTATGAATAATTTATGTTCACGCATTGCATTAATTATAAAAAACTATAAGTTATCTAAAAAGGCTAAACTAGAACTTGAAAGACGAATAGATATAGAAAATGAATTAGAAAGATTATTAGATATATCAGTGGATATGTTTGCTACAATAAATGAAGATGGATATTTTAAAAACTTAAGTCCACAATGGAGCGAAACTCTTGGATGGACTGAAGAAGAACTTAAATCTAGAAAGGCTATTGAGTTTATTCACCCAGATTATAAAAAAGAAGTAAAAAGTATGAGCAAAATAAAAGATAATAATAAAAATAGAGCAATAAATAGAGTATTATCTAAAAATGGAGACTATCTATGGTTTAAGTGGAACTACAAATATATAGAAGAAAAAAAATACTTTATAATTACAACTAGAAATATAACTAAAGAGAAAGAAGAAGAAAAAAATAGAAAGTTATTAGAGAAAGCAATAGAAGTAGAAAGTATAAAAAATGAATTCTTTGCAAATATATCTCATGAATTTAAAACACCTATAAATATAATACTTGGAACAATGCAATTATTAGAAAAACAGTCAACTAAAGATGTGACTATATATAATAATGGATATAATTTAAATAAGCATATAAAATCGATAAAGCAAAATTCATATAGGCTGTTAAGATTGGTTAATAATTTAATAGATATGACTAGAATAGACACAGGGTTTTATGAGTTGAATTTAGGAAACCATAATATTGTAAATATAGTAGAAGAGATAACACTATCTGTAGCAGAATATATTGAAGGTAAAGAGATAAATCTTATATTTGATACTAACTCAGAAGAAACAATTATAGCTTGTGATCCAGATAAAATAGAGAGGATTATATTGAATATCTTGTCAAATGCAATAAAATATACAGACAAAAATGGTGAAATAAAAGTTGATATAAAAATTATAAAAGATAGAGTAGTAGTATCTATAAGAGATAATGGAGTTGGGATTTCAAAAGAGAAGCTTCCATTTATATTTGATAGATTTAGGCAAGGAGATAATGTACTTACAAGAAGATGTGAAGGTAGTGGAATTGGATTATCGTTAGTCAAATCTCTCATAGAGATGCATGAAGGTCATATTCATGTAGAAAGTAAAGTAGGATATGGGTCTGAATTTATATTTGAATTACCAATAAGATTAATAAAAGAAAATAAGCGTAAAATATCGAAAAGTAGTTTTAATCAATCTAAAATTGAAAAATGTAATATAGAGTTTTCTGATATATACTCTATATAAATTTTTATTAAAATTGAACTATATGTTAAAATAAAGAATATTATAATTATATATACAAATAATCAGCATAGTATTTGTATTTAAGAAAGGAGATAAAATGGATAATTACTCAAGGTCAATACCTAAAGAAAACTTAATAATGTTAATGATGGCAGCAGCAATAGTACTATTTAATATAGTAGGATTTATAATAGTATATTTTGTATGGAAAGAGTATAGCAAAGAATCTGATTATATATATACTAATGGGAAAATGCTTATGAATTTTCATATAACTTTTGTAATATATGAAATAATTGCAGGTATTTCAATTATAGCCTTTATAGGAGTTATATTAGTACCTTTAGTTAGTTTAGTATATTTTATACTGACATTAATAGGATTAATAAACTATGGATCACACAAAGACTATTTATATCCTTTGACATTTAATATAATAAAATAATTAACTATAAAAAAGACTATTAATTTTTTTAATAGTCTTTTTTATATTAGTGTATTAAACTAATATTTTAAATTGATATCCATTTTCTTTAAAATAAGGTATTATCATATCTAATGCTTTTACAGTTTCTTCTTTTCCATAAGTATCATGCATTAAGACAACTACCATTTCTTTACCTTGAGAAGTTTTTACAGCATATTCATATAATTCTTGAGCATTCTTTTTTTTACCTTCAGCATCAGCATTTAAAGCATTCCAATCAATAGATGACATACCCTTGTTTTTTAGATAATCTTTAAGTGGTTGCATATTTTTCCAAGACATATATCCACCAGGACATCTTAAAACATTTGAAGTAAATTTGTCTCCTAAAACTTTTTTCATAGCTTCAGTAGTCTTATTAATTTCATTAGTAAAAGTATCTAAATTTAAACTTCTATTAGGATATAGCTTTTTATAATCATGTGTATATGAGTGATGAGCTATTGCATTACCTTCATCAAAAGTTCTTTTTAATATTTCATTAGCACCTTTTACTTCTAATGAGTTACCCTTAATAAAGAATGTACCTTTAACATCATATTTATTTAAAGTATCTAATACTTTAGGCGTATTAGTTGTAGATGGTCCGTCATCAAATGTAAGGAATACAACTTTTTCACCATTATTAGAATAATCATAACTATTTAGTTTATCCCAAACTACATTTGCATCGTATCCGTATTTTTTAACAGAATCTTTTTTTGCTCCGACTATGGGTTCATTTTTTTCTCTCTCAATTTGTTCTAATCTTAAAATTTCTTTACGCTTAGCTAATTCTCTTTCTTCTTTTTTCTTAGCCATATCAGCCCATACAATAGATCCAATTCCTATTACTAACACTGTAGCACCAGTAATTATTGCTATTTTTTTCTTACTTTTTGCTTTTTTAGATAACATAACTTACAATCTCCCTTTTTTCATCAAATACAATCTAATTTTCATAGACAATTATAGCTAAAAATATACATTAAGTAAAATAACAATGTTGTAATAAAAAATAATCGATTTATCAAAACTTTAAGTTATGTAAACTGATATAATATGTGTAGAGAGTATTTTAAGGGCATGTAAATAATTGTAAGGGGGGAATTTTATTGAAGAAGTATATTGGTGAAATAGGGTTAATATTAATTGCTATTATATGGGGAAGTGGGTTTGTAGGAACTAAATTTGCGCTAGATGGAGGATTTACACCAATACAGATAATAACTTTAAGGTTTTTTATATCATCTATTTTATTAAATATAATATTTTTTAAGAGAATTAAGAAAAATATTAATAAAGATATAATAAAAAAAGGGAGTTTATTAGGTATTTTTTTATTTATTGCATTTGCAGTGCAAACTTTTGGACTATTATATACAACTCCATCTAAAAATGCATTTATAACTGCAGCAAATGTAGTTATAGTACCTTTTATAGGATATATAATTTATAAAAGGAAGCTTGATAAAATTGGTGTAATAAGTAGCGTAATCACTCTTATAGGTATAGGGATTTTATCTTTAGAATCTAATTTTTCTGTTAATTTTGGAGATTTTTTAACTTTAATTTGTGCATTTGGATTTGCAGGACATATATTTTTTACAAGTGAATTTGCAGTAAATAAAGATCCTATAATTCTAACATCTATACAATTTAGTGTAGCTTTTATATTATCATTAATAGTCCAAGTTTTTATAGGAGAGGTAAAAGTATACTCACAACCTAGTGGTTACTTAGGAGTATTATATTTAGCTTTATTTAGCACAACCATAGCGTTTTTAATGCAAACTATATGCCAAAAGAAAGTTTCAGGAACTAAAACTGCTATAATACTTTCAACGGAGGCAGTATTTGGGACATTATTTTCAATAATATTATTAAATGAGCAAGTTACATTAAAAATGATAGCAGGAAGTTTATTAATTTTTGCATCAATTATAATGGCAGAAACTAAGTTATCATTTTTGAGAAAAGAAAACCATTACATAAGGGAATTAGAATGCATTGAAAATAAAAAAGATATAGAAGAGATAGATACAAGTATTGACTAAATAATTAATAATATTTTATATTAAGACAATATATTTAAAGATGCATTCTATGTATTGATATTAATATATAATAAATGGTAAAATGTAGGAAATGGGAAATTGTTTCCATTAATACAATAAGAAATAATTTTAAATTTATTGTTTAAGGTACATAACCAAGGGTATATATATGTTATAACAATTTAGACAATAAAATTAAAATTTATATAAATATAACAGGAGGGAATAATTATGAAAAAATTTGTTTGTACAGTATGTGGATATATACATGAAGGGGAAACTGCACCAGAGCTATGTCCAGTATGTAAAGTAGGACCTGAGAAGTTCGAAGAAATGAAAGGTGAAATGGTTTGGGCTGATGAGCATAGAATAGGAGCAGCTCAAGGAGTAGATGAAGAAGTATTAGAAGGATTAAGAGCTAACTTTGTTGGAGAATGTACAGAAGTAGGAATGTACTTAGCAATGAGCCGTCAAGCTGATAGAGAAGGATACCCAGAAGTAGCAGAAGCTTACAAGAGAATAGCATTTGAAGAAGCAGAACATGCAGCTAAATTTGCTGAATTATTAGGTGAAGTAGTAGTAGCAGACACTCAAGCTAACTTAAAAGCAAGAGTTGAAGCAGAATACGGAGCAACAGAAGGAAAATTAAAAATAGCGAAGAGAGCTAAAGAATTAGGACTTGATGCTATACATGATACAGTACATGAAATGTGTAAAGATGAAGCGAGACATGGTAAAGCATTCTTAGGTTTATTAGAAAGACATTTCCAAAAATAAGAATTAAAATAATTTATGCAAAAAGGAGAAAGAACTATCTTTCTCCTTTTTTATTTTCACCTATAAAAAATTTGATATTTTTATTTATAGAGCGATTCATTTCCAATGCAAAATTAGAACTTATTTTTCTCATAAATAATAGTTGACCAAAATTCTCAGCATTAAAAATATTAGTATTTGGCATATTATTTTCTTTATTTTTAAACATATCTACAAGTTCGTTATTATTCAAGTCTTTATACTTTTCATCAAAAACTACATATTTCTCGTCAAATCTATCTCGAAAAATTTTTTTATAATCTTTAGGATAATACCCTAGAGTGAGCATAGCAGCAGGAAATGTATAATCAGGCAGATTTAATAAACTCTTATGTATTTCATAATTTTCCATTATATCTCCTATATAGCAACTACCAATTCCTAAACTTTCAGCAGCAATAACCACATTTTGAGCAGCTATTAATGCATCATTTACAGCGAGCATGAAGTCATTAATTCCAGGAGATGTAAATTCTTTATTATTACTCTTAGCTATTTTTTCTACATCACAAATTTCAAAGTATTTATACCACTTATGCATATCAGCCACAAACAATAAAACTAAAGGAGCTTTTTTTATAAAAGGCTGATTATCACAAGTTATACTTAACTTTTTCTTAGTTTCTTTGTTTGTTACTTTAATTATAGAATACATCATCATATTACCAGCAGTAGGAGCCTTTATTGCGCTTTCAATTAATAGGTTTAAGTGTTCCTTAGATATAGATTTTTCTTCATATCTTCTTAGAGATACTCTATTATTTATTGTTTCTATTGTAGAATTCATACAAAATCCCCCTAAAATAAAGTATATATAAAGTTCTATGCAAAGCAGAAATATCCTTTACAAGTTATTACTTTTAACAACTAAATAAAAGCCTAGAATATAATCTAGGCTTTTTATTTATCCCAACTCAACAGGAGGTGCTGTTGGTTGAGAAAGAGCTTTGAAAGGTATAGTATCAACTTGTGTACCTAAAGGTTTTAATTGTAATGGTTCACTCCAAGTAATCCATACTCTAGTAGTTTCGTTTTTATTTCCCAAAAATGCTAAATCTTTTAGTTCTAAGGATACAGTGCTTTTACCAGGAACTAAAATATCTCCTTGGTATTTATCTCCATAAGCTCCCCACTCAACAGTAATATCTCTAGTAGTATGATTTGTTATATCTACAACAGGATAATGTTTCTCTTGAGTCATTTTAACGTTATTATCAGCAGTTATAGAGCTATTATCAGCATAAGAAATAATACCTAGTGATAATACCATGAGCATTGTAAGTAAAGATAATTTTAATTTATTCATATAAATCACTCCTATATTTTGTTAGAAATAAAACTTTTTATATAGTATCCTCATGTTCAAAATTAAATATGTAAAAAGGTAGATAGTAAATTATGTATTAAATTTTATCTAATAAAGATAAAGATGATATATAATTAATAAAAAGAGAATAAAATACTAATATGTAAATTTAAGTTAATAAAGGGGAAAAAATGAAAAAGGTATCTGTTATAAGATGTGATAATTATGATTATGAAAATGTATTAAAATCTATAGAAAGAAATTTAGAAAATATAGGTGGATTAGAATCATATATAAAGCCAAAAAGTAAAGTACTTATAAAGCCTAACTTATTAATGAAAAAAACTCCTGAAGAAGCTACAACAACTCATCCTATTGTAGTTAAAGTTTTATGTAAAAAACTTTTAAATTTAAATTGTGAAGTAATAATAGCTGATAGTCCAGGTGGGCCATATACACAGGGATCACTAAAAGGAATATATAAGTCTTCTGGTATGGAAGATGTAGCAAATGATTTAGGGATAAATTTAAACTATGATGTTTCGGATATTAAAGTAGAAAATAAAGATGCGCATGCGCTTAAGTATATGGATATTATAACACCCATAACAAAAGTAGACCATGTAATAAATGTATGTAAATTAAAAACTCATGGAATGGCAACTTTTACTGGAGGAGTAAAAAACTTATATGGTTGTATAGCTGGCTTAAAAAAAGCAGAAATACATTATAGATTTCCTACAGAAGAATTATTTTGTGAAGATGTGCTTCTAGATATATGTTCCTATGTAAATCCAACTCTTACTATAATGGATGGAATAGTTGGAATGGAAGGTGATGGACCTTCAGCTGGATCTCCAAGAAAAATAGGTGTATTATTAGCATCTTCTAGCCCTTATGCAATAGATACTGTAGCTTGTAAAATTATAAATCTAGATTGTGACAAAGTTCCAACAATAAGAGGTTCTATAAAAAGAAATTATATAAAGAAAGATTTATCGGATGTAGAAATTTTAGGTGATGATATAAATCCATTAATAATAAAAGATTTTAAAATTCCAAGTACTAGCAAAGATTTTAGATTATTATCATCAACTTTACCTAAATTTTTGCATGAACCTATAACAAAACTTATTACTCCAAAGCCGATAATAAGAGATAAAGATTGTATAAAATGTGGTAAATGCATTGAGGCTTGTCCAGCAAAAGTTATGAAATTAAAAGATAAGAAAGTAGTTATAAATTTAGATAAATGCATAAGATGCTATTGTTGTCATGAATTATGTCCTAAAAAAGCGATAGATATTAAGCGTAATTTTATATTTAAATTATTAAAATAAATCGAATTTTATTAGAAAAAATATAAATTTAATTCGTTATAATCATTTAAAAACATGTATATATAGGGTATAATATAGTAAAAAGGTCGTATATAAGTAAATATTCAAATATAATGGGGGATATATTATGACTTCAAAAAGAGAAGATGTACAATATTTAGAGTATGTATTTGGAAAGTTTTATGATATTGGAGCTAATTCATACGGTGGAGTAACAAGACTAGGATACTCTAAAGTAGAAGACGAAATGCACGATATGTTTAAATACTTAGGGGAGAAAGAGAATTTTTATACTTATATAGATGAAGTAGGAAATACTTATGTAGCTAATGATATTAGCGATAAAGAATATTATTTATTAGGTTCTCATTTAGATTCTGTTGTAAATGGTGGAAGATACGATGGTGTAGCAGGAGTTATAGCAGGACTTTTAATATTAAGTTGGGCCAAAAATGATAAGTTAGATATACCAATTAGAGTTGCAGCATTTAGATGTGAAGAATCAAGTAATTTTGGAAAATGTACTATAGGTAGTGGCCTTATAACAAAAGAACTAACTAAAAATGATGTACGTGGATTAGTCTCTAAAACAGGTAAATCAATTATTGAGATATTTAATAATAAAGATTATAACTTAAATCCTAAAAAAATAGAAAATATAAAGCAATACTTAGAACTACATATTGAACAAGGAAAGGTATTAGAAGAATATGGTATAAAGGTTGGAATAGTTAGTGATATAGCAGGACCAAGAAGGTTTAGTTTATGTATTCATGGTGAAGCAGAACATTCAGGAGCAACTCCTATGGATATGAGACAAGATGCACTTTGTGCCGCCTCAGAATTTATATTAGAACTTGAAAGAATAGGTAGGGAAGAACTTTATAGGAAGTCTGTAACAACTGTAGGAGTAATAAGCAATGGTCCGAATGTATTAAATGTTATACCAGGAGAAGTTAATCTTGGAATAGATATAAGAGGAATTGATATAGAAAGTTTAGATAGTATTGTAGAAAAGATGAATCTGGCTATAACAGATATTTCACAAAAAAGGGATGTTAAATTCTTTTTACAAGATGAAGGATCTTTTGATCCTGTAAAAATGAGTTCTTATATTCAAAAAAATTAATTGAATGTAGTGATAAATTAAAAATATCTCATAAGGTAATGCCAAGTGGAGCAGGACATGATGCTATGTCATTTACAAAATTATGTGATAGCGCAATGGTATTTATCCCATGTTATAGAGGGATTAGTCATAATAAAAGTGAATTCTCTTCATTATTAAGTATATATGATGGAGCAAGGGTTATATATGAATATTTAAAGGGAGAAATATAGACATGATACTTATAAAAAATGGGAGAGTAATCGACCCTAAGACAAAACGAGATGAAGTTTTAGATATAGTTATAAAAGAAGATAAAGTATACAAAATAGGAAAATTTCCAATAACAAGTGAATACACAAATGTAGTAGACGCTAGTGGATACATAGTAGCTCCAGGGTTAATAGACGTACATGTTCATTTTAGAGACCCAGGATTTACGCATAAAGAAGATATAGAAAGTGGATCATTATCAGCAGCAAGAGGTGGATTTACTACTGTTATATGTATGGCTAATACTAATCCAATAGTAGATAATGAACAAACTTTAAAATATATAATGAATAAATCTAAAAAATCACCTATAAATGTATTACAAGTAGCATCTATAAGTAAAGGATTTAAAGGTGAAGAATTAGTAGATATGGAAAAATTAAAATCATTAGGTGCAGTTGGATTTAGTGATGATGGTTTACCTATAATGAATAGTGATACTATTTTAAAAGCAATGAATAAAGCTAAAGAGATAAATGTTCCTCTAAGTTTTCATGAAGAAGATCCATCTCTTATAAGTAATCCAGGGATAAATGAAGGTGAAATTTCTAGAAAGCTTAAAATAAGTGGAGCATCAAATGTAGCTGAAGATGTTATGGTAGCAAGAGATTGTATGCTAGCTATAAAAACAGGTGCAAAAGTAAATATACAACATATAAGCTCTGGGGTTTCTGTTGAAGTTGTAAGGATGGCTAAAAAATTAGGTGCGAATGTTTTTGCAGAAGCAACGCCACATCATTTTACATTAACAGAAGATGATGTACTTAAGCATGGTACTAATGCTAAAATGAATCCTCCACTTAGAACTCAAGATGATAAGTATAAAATAATAGAAGGGCTACAAGATGATACTATTGAAATAATAGCAACAGACCATGCGCCACATACCAATGAAGAAAAGGACGTAGAATTTAAAAAAGCACCAAGTGGCATAATAGGCCTTGAAACAGCGCTATCTTTAGGGGTAACTAATTTAGTTAGAAAAGGTCATTTAAGCATAATGAAGTTAATTGAAAAAATGACTATAAATCCTGCTAAATTATATAACTTAGAAAGTGGATGTATAGAAGAAGGCGGATTAGCAGATTTAGTTATATTTGCTTCAAATGAAAAGTATATAGTAAAAGATTATGTATCTAAGGCAAGTAACTCACCATTTACGGGAAGCAGTCTATATGGAAAAGTTAAATATACCATATGTAGAGGTAAAGTAGTATTTGAAGATATAGAAGAGTAGTATAACTATAATATAAATAAAAA
>NZ_JAFFPK010000179.1 GCF_017590215.1 Clostridium sp. CCUG 7971 | reverse complement strand
ATAGCATCAACAGATCCAGCAGCACTTATACCAGTATTTAAACAAGTTACGATAGAAGATAAAATAAAGCAAACTGTAGTTAGTGAATCAGCATTTAATGATGCAGTTGGAGCAATATTAGTTTCTACATTATTGGCAGTAGTTACAAGTGGAGAATTTTCATTAGGAGAAAGTTTAAAAGAGTTATTTGTATCAGCCGGTGTTGGAGTAGTAATCGGTGTAGTAACAGGATATATATTCTCAGTATTAATATCTGATAAAAAATGGGGGGTATTCCACTCATACGCACCAATAATGTCTATGCTACAAGTTGCCTTATCTTATGAATTAGCAACATTACTTCATGGTAGTGGATATATGGCAGTATTTATAGCAGGTCTTATCGCAGGAAATAAAAAGATATTTGGTCTTTGGATTCCGGAATATGACTTCCATTCAGAACATTGTTTTAGAGAAAGTATCGGATCATTATGTCGTATGGCTATATTTGTTGTATTAGGAACACAAGTAGATCTAAACTCATTATCACAGTACTGGTTACCATCATTAGGAGTAGTTTTAGTACTAATGTTTATAGCAAGACCTTTGGTAGTATTAGTTTGTTGCTTATTTGATAAGAAAGCTAATTGGAATTTTAGAGAAAAGCTATTTATGATGTGGGTAAGAGAAACGGGAGTTATACCAGCAGCACTATCTGGAATAATTGTTTCTATGAAACTACCAGGTTATGAAATAATATCATCAACAGTATTTATGACAATACTTATAACATTAGTAGTTCAAGCTAGTACAACTAAGCTTGTAGCTAAGAAACTTGGAGTATTAGAAGAAGTTGAAGAAGAACATAAATTAGAGACAGTAATGTAAAAAGAGAGGATTTTATTCCTCTCTTTTTATTTAGCTATAAAAGTTTCGCAACTACTATTTTCAAAGTTTATATCTACGTGACTAGCATTACATCCACCATTAATATTGTAAGTACAATTAACTGCACTACATGATATATCTTGGGTACTGGTAAGGGAAGTTTCTCCACTATAGTTTGAAAGATTAAAGTATGATCCATTTTTGAATGTGTCACAATAAGTTTCAGGAGTTATAGCTGCATCAAATCCTTCAATTTTTATATGTGAAGCATAGCAATCGCCAGATTTATTAAAAGCACAATTGTGAGCCATACAGTTTAAATTAGTATCCATAAATTACCTCCAAATTAAAATTCTATTATAGTATATGGCATTTTAATAAAACTTAAACATTAAAACAAATTAAGCTAATAAATTAATAAATAAAATTATACAAGGCATTGTAAATACATCTAGTAAAAAAGCAGCAACTAGAGGTACAACTAAAAAAGCTTTTTCAGAATAACCATATATTTGACTTACAGAAGTCATATTAGCTAGTGCATTTGGAGTAGCGCCAAGACCATGTCCAATAAGTCCACTTATAATTATTGCAGCATCTAAATTTTTACCAAGCACTTTAAAGGCTATAAATATGGAGAATAAAACTATAAAAATAGCTTGAGATACTACGATTATTACAATAGGTCCAAATAAACTAGATAATTTAAATAAATCAATACTCATAAGTGCCATAGTCAAAAATAAACCTAGACTAATCTCACTAAGAAAATCTAAAATTTTAAAATTTAAGTTTATAAATTTTAACTTATCATTAGTATTTCTAAATATAGCTGCAAAAAGTACACATCCACTTATAGCGGGTATTATTATACCGTTTATATTAAATACTAATTTTGAAATAAGTTCTCCAAAACTTACGCAAAGTAATACAACTAATACTTGTTCAAGAAATAATGATGGACTTAGTTCAAAATTATTGCTAACTTGATTTTGATTATGTCTATTAAAATTAAATGATAAATTAGTTGATTTTAAATTATTTTTTCAATTAAATATTTTGCCACAGGACCGCCTAATACACCAGCTAGAATAAGGCCAAAAGTAGCAGCAGCAATACCAACGCTGCATGCATTTTCTACTCCAAGACTTTCTATAGAAGCTCCATAAGCAGCAGCAGATCCATGTCCACCTTCCATAGATATAGTTCCACACATTAGCCCTAAAAGAGGATTTATATTAGTCAATTTAGATAAAATAAGTGTTAAAAGATTTTGACTAAAAGCTAATACACCACAGAGTAGCCAATATTTAATTAATAAACGACCTCCTTTTTTTACCAAAGCTATACTTACGGAAAGTCCAACAATGGTAAAGAAAAAGCATATAAGATAATTCATTAGGCTAGTATTCATACTTATTTCACATATTTTAAAAATTCTAAGAATCAAACTTAAAATACAAAATAGTAATCCTCCTATTACAGGAGATGGAATGCACATTTTAGTCAATAATTTGCTTTTATTTTTTATTATATTACCTAATAAAAAAAGTAATATAGATAAAATTAGGGTTTGAATAAAATCAAGCGATATAGATAACAAAATTAATCACCTCATAAAGATAGACGTAAATAGTAAATTATATTAAAGCTTGGCATAAAATATTAATAGAATTTATAAATAAAAAACCTAACTTTAATTGCTCAAAGTTAGGCTATCAAAATAGTATTAAGCTTGTCTCATAATTTCAAGGAAATCATTTACACTATCTAGTAGATATTTACCTTTATAATACTCAAGTTTTATATCATCAAAGCTAGGTGCATTAGCTACTATTTTAGGTCTTTCTTCAAATAAACCTAAAATATTGTAGTTATTATCTAGTATTACAATAGAAGGACCTTTAAAATTTTCAATTTCAAGTATAGGAGCTAAAAATTTTTTCCCACGTGCCGTAGATATTATAGATATATCAAAGTTAGGATTAAGTTCACAGAATTTATTAACTATAGTTGCATTAAGTTGAAAGTCAGGGCACCATATTTCTCCTGAAACTAAAAATTTTAGTTCCTTTTTAAATTCTTGTATCTCAGAGATTAAATTTTCGCTAAGGTGTAATCTAGATAAATTTTTAGGAATTCTAAGTCTTTCACCTTTTGTACCATCTCCTACACAAGATTCAAAGCTTACCCCTACATTAAATAATTCCTCAATAGTCATTTTAATCATAAAATTACCTCCAATTAAATTATATATTCATACTAACATGTATGAATATCTTTATCTATAAAATTTGCGCATAAATGAACATTTGCAAAATAAAATTTACATTTTTTAAATAATATGATATTATGAATTTATAAAACTACATAGGCGATGGAGTTCGCCATTAAATGCGAAAGCTAATGACTCCTACTCTTTTATATAAAGGGTAGGAGTCTATTTTTTTGCAAAATAAAAAGTATTAGGAGGGAATTATGATTGTAGTTATAAGTTTAATTTTAATAGGAGTTTTATCAAATTATAGTGGAAAATTAGCCGAAAAAGCAAAGCTTCCATCATTAATAGGTATGATAATAATAGGAATGTTAATAGGACCAAGCATACTAAATTTAGTTCCTAAGAGTACTATAGATATAGCTCCATTAATAAAAGATATAGGATTGGTTACGATTTTATTTATAGGAGGTCTTGGAATAAGTGTATCTCAAATAAAGCAGATTGGTAGACCAGCAGTACTTTTAAGTACAGTTCCTGCAATACTAGAAGGCTTTACCATAGCTTTTTTAAGTACAATTTTATTAGATTTTACATTTGTACAGGGAGCAATATTAGGATTTATAATAGCTGCAGTAAGCCCTGCTGTGCTTATACCATCGATGGTTTCTTTAATAGATAGAAAAGTAGGTCAAGATAAAGCTATACCTCAAATGTTGCTTGTTGGTGCAAGTGCAGATGATACTGTAGCCATAACTTTATTCACTACATTTTTAGGAATATATATGCAAAGTCAAAGTGGAAAAAGTACCTCATTTATCTTTGAACTTATTTTAATACCATTAACTATATTATTAAGTATAGGAGCTGGGTTTATTATATCGAAAATAACAAAACCATTTATAGAAAAAATAAAAAATAAATATATGAAAGTATTTTTAGTATTTTTAGTTTGTTTAATAATGAGATTTATAGAAAAGGATTTACATGTGGAAGTTTTTAATTCACTTTTAACTATAATGATATATGGATTTTTTATTAGAAACTATATAACTGATAGCTATAAAATTATATTAGACAGTATGAATGCTATGTGGAAAGTAGGAAAACTGTATTTATTTGTATTTGTTGGTATGGCTATAAATCCTAATTTAGTAGGGGAGTACTTTTTAATAGGGTTAGTAATATTAACATGTTCATTATTTATTCGTTCAATAGGAGTATTAATAGCACTTATAGGAACAAATCTTAATAAGAAAGAAAAACTATTTTGTATTATAGCATATCTTCCAAAAGCTACAGTACAATCAGCAAAGGCAGCTATACCACTACAAATGGGTGTAACAGGAGGCGAAATAATGCAAGCAATAGCTATACTAAGTGTACTTATAACAGCTCCAATTGGGGCAATAGGAATAAAATTAACATCGGATAAATTTCTTCATAAAGATGTAATTTAAAAAGTCATATTTATATATAAATATAATTAAAAAAATTACAAAAACTATATATAATTTATATACAAAGGAGTTTATACTATGGAACTAAAAAAATCGTGGATAAATGCAATGGATAATAGAAAATCTAGGAGAACCTATACTGAAGAAGATGTAAATGAAAAAGACGTAAAAATACTTAAAGAATTGATAGATAATATAAATAAAGGAACAAAGTTAAATATTCAATATATAAAGGATGGCAAAGATGGTATAAGTGGATTTAAGGCATCTTATGGAATGATATCTAAAGCCAAATCATTTATAGCATTAGTAGGAGATAAAAATATAAAAAATTATAAAGAAAAACTTGGATACTACGGTGAAAGTATAGTTTTAGAAGCTACTAGTTTAAATCTTGGAACTTGTTGGATAGGTGGAACATATAAAAAAGAAGAATGTAAAAAATATATAAAGTTTAATGAAAATGAGGAGTTAGTTTGTATAATAGCAATAGGTAATACAGATAGAGATTTATCTATTAAAGAAAAGCTTGTAAAGACACTTAATAAAAATGAAAAATCATTTAATGATATACTAATATCACATAATAAAGAAATACCATCATGGGTTGAAGTTGGAATAAATTATGTATCGAAGGCTCCATCGGCATTAAATAAAAAGCCAGTAGGTTATAAGTTAAAAGATAATAAAGTTGAGGCTACAATAATAAAAGAAAATCATGGATATGAAAAGATTGATTTAGGAATATCTATGCTACACTTTGAATTAGGAGCTTATAGTGAAGGTTATATAGGAAAGTGGAAATATAAAAATGGAGAATATATATTTTATTAGGAGATAGATATGAATAGTTATAATGTTATGGCAAGAAAAGATTTAGATAAATGGAAAAAAGCCATGCGTAAAAATCCATCTATAATTGAAAGGGCATCAAAGGGAGTACAAAATAAATTTAATGAAGTATTGCCACAGAAATATCATGAAATAATGACACAAGCAATAAAAAGTATGACAAAGTCAGTTTTGTTTGGATATAAATATATAACAAAAAAACCATACAAAAATATTTCATTAGAAGAAAGAGAGGTATTAGTAGCACAAAAAACTAAAACATATAAAACTACAGCTAGAATAGAAGGCGCTTCAACAGGAGCAGCAGGTATACTTATAGGACTTACAGATTTACCATTATTACTTGGTATCAAAATAAAACTGCTTTATGATATTGCAGCTATATATGGATATGATGTTTCGGATTATAGGGAAAGAATCTATATACTACATATATTACAGCTAGCATTTTCAAGTAAAAAAACATGAATGAGACATTTTATAAAATGGAAAACTGGGATGAATATGTAAAAACATTTCCCGATAATATAAATGAATTTGATTGGCAAAATTTTCAACAACAATATAGAGACTACTTAGACATAGCAAAACTTTTCCAACTTATGCCTGGAGTAGGAGCATTTGTAGGATTTTATGTCAATGGAAAACTAATAGATAAACTTAGTGAAACTGCAATATTTTCATATAGAATGAGAAATGAAGAACTTAATAGTAAGTCTATATAAAAAGAGTTATTAATGT
>NZ_JAFFPK010000178.1 GCF_017590215.1 Clostridium sp. CCUG 7971 | reverse complement strand
AGCTTAAGCTTTTCTTTTTTTATGTATTTAATCTGGTTGAGGAGCGTCGACAGGACAAACACTATTACAAGCTCCACATTCTATACATATTTCAGGGTCTATAACAAATTTATCATCTCCATCGGAAATACAATCAACAGGACATTCAGGTTCACAAGCACCGCAGCTTATACAAGTATCCGTTATAAAGTAAGCCATATTATATACCTCCTTTTACAATTTACAATATATGATACCCAAAAAAAGTAAATTTACTACATAAATAAAAATATGATTTTAATTTATACTATAAAACAAAATTATATTTTTTATCCTAAATTAGAACTTAATCTTACAATTTTGTTCTTTGATTTATTTAATATAACAAGGTATAATTAATTTTATAGAATGAGGAGGATAAAATGAGTTATTACGACAATAATGAAAATAAAATAAGAAGAAGAAAAATAAGTTCTAGTGAGAATATTACAAGAAACTTACAAGACAATAGATCTTATGAAAAAAATAGTAAAGCAAATAATTCGAGTATTAAGAGAAATAAAATAGATAGAGAGAGAGCACACTCAAGTTCTAGAGCTAGTAAAGCTAAAAGAAATAAAAAGAAAGCTAACAAAAGAAAAGTCGGAAAAATATTAAAAAGAATGTTAGTGATTATGCTAATACCACTAGTTATATTATCTTTAGCAGGATCGGCATTTGTAATGTCATCATTAAAAGGATCACAACCTGTAACTAAAGAATTATTAGAATCAAAATATATTAGTAGTAAAGTAGTAAGCACTGATGAAATACCGAAACACTTAAAAAATGCAATTATATCTATAGAAGATGAACGTTTTTATAATCACAAGGGAGTAGATCCAATATCTTTAGTAAGATCTATGTTACATAATATTTTAACAGATACTACTCAAGGTGGTAGTACTATAGAAATGCAAATATCAAAGAACTTAATAACTAATGAGGACAAAACAATAAAAAGAAAATTAAGAGATATGTATAATGCAATTTCTATGGACAAAAATATGACTAAAGATGAAATATTAGGAGTATATTTAAATAATATATATTTAGGCAAGTCATCTTATGGAGTTGGAAAAGGTGCACAAGTTTATTTTGGTAAAAATGTCAGTGAACTTACTTTAGCCCAGTGTGCGATGATTGCGGGAATAACTAACAATCCAGCAAGATATGTAGAACATAGAGAAGCTAAAAAAAGACAAGAAACTATACTGTATAAAATGAATGAACTGGGATATATAACGGATGGAGAATATAAGGAAGCTTTAAGAGAAAGTGTACCTTTTATATCAGAAATAGGAAAATAAATAATGAGGTGTGAAATGAGTTTATATAAATTTACTTATGAAGATGAAGAATATGTGTTAAATCAAGATAATTGTAGCGGATTAATAAATGATGATGAAAAGCCTGCAAAAGGAATTACATCATCTAAGATACTAGAAATATTAAATAATTCACAAGATGTAGAATTTGATATTGAATACTATCAAGAAGCATGTCCAGAATGCTTAGCTGGAGTAAAAGAAAAGCAAAAATTCTTTGGATTTTTAGAGTACCATTTCTATATATTTACTAAAAAAGATGAATATGTAATTAGTGATATAAGTGAGGACTACAAAGGACTATCATTTAATAAGCTTTGTAAGCAAAAAAAAGCTGATAATAGTTATATAGTTAGTATAATAGTTTGTGAAAAATGTAAAGATTATATAATACAAATAGAAAACTGTATAGTATAAAAATCTACTAGAAATAGTAGACTTTTTTATACTATACTATACTATACTATATAAGATTTAGAAAGGAAACGTTGTAAATACAGCTTTAATTTCAGCTGTAACTTTAACTAATCCTGGAGCTAGATCTTGAAAATTACTAGATGTTGAATATGTAGTTGGATATAGTGAAGAACTAACTTCGGTTATTTTAGAAGGAGCAGGGTTAAATTTTAGAGAAAAATTTTTAGCTAATAAAGATGCTTTATTAATAGCATCTTGGCTAGCTTTTTTTAACGCTTTGCTATAATAATAAGATGGATTTGAAAGCATAAAATCTACATTTATATCATCATTAGCTCCGTTTTCTATTACTAATTCATATACATCTTTTAGTTTTGAAATATCAGTAATTAATATACTAATTAACTGTGAAACCCTGTAAGAAATTAATACATTATTAGTATAATCATAATTTCTAGTTACAGATATATCTTCAGTATGAATATTTTCTTTAGGTATTCCATAGTCATATAAACTAGTGAGCAAAATATTAACTATTCTACTATTTTGTTCTTGTGCTTCTTCTAAACTTTTACTTTCTGTAGTCACTCTAGCATTTAATTTAGCTGTATCAGCATTCACTTCAATATAGCCTTTTCCATTTACAGATAAAGATCCTTTATTTGTAGGCATGCATATATTACTATTATTTCTAAATTGCATTGTGATACCTCCTTAAAACCTAGTACATTACATATGAATTATATTCAAAGCTGTATATAAATATGAATTTTATATTAAAGTTGATTTATTCAACAAGTAATAAAGTTATGATATAATACAGAATATTACTATGAGTGAAGGTATATAGTTTATACTATTAAAAATCCAGATAGATTATATAAAGGAAAATATTTAGAAATAAATATATATTAAAACAGGGGAGAGAATAGATAGTGCAAAAGAGAATAGGTATAATAGCATCTAATTTAGAACTGAAAGATAGAATTGAAAAATTATATTATAAAGATGTTAAAGAGAAAAAATAATAATAGATATTATAGATATGGATCTATTAGAAAAGCAAGGTAAAATGTTAGTTGATAAAGGTGCCCAAGTTATAATTGGAAGAGGCGGAGGATATAAACTAATCTTAGACACTGTTAATGTACCTGTAATACCTTTAAATATGAAAATAATAGATTTATTAAAGGCTATAAAAGAAGCAAGTTCATATTCAAAGAAAGTTGTATTAATATTAGGATATGATGAAGTTGACTTTGACTATAATAAATGGAGAGAGATAATAGACGTAGATATATCTGAAGAATGGTTTAAATCTAAGTATGAAATAAGGAATAAAGTAATCAAATATATAGATGAGAAAGATGATGTAGTTATTGTTGGAAGTGGGATTGCATGTTCTTTTGCGAAACAGTACAACATGGATAATGTATTTATAGACGCAAGTGATGATTCTATAAAGGAGGCTATAGAATATTCTAAAAACTTACTTGAAACAGTTGAAAAGGAAAAATTTGATAACGAGATTTTAAGAAATATACTAGATGGAGTAAAGGATGGAATAATAGCAATAGATAATAATGGAAATATATTATTATATAATGATACTGCTATGAAAATAATGAAAGCCGATAAAAAAGATGTATCTAATAGATACATATTAGACGTATTTCCTGACATGGAATGGTTGTTAGAATGTTTACATACTAAGAAAGATAGTAAGAGGAAAATAAGGCATATATATAATTCAGTAGTAAACACTGATGCAAAACTAATAAAAGTAGATAGTCATATTTATGGAGCAATTGGAATAATTCAAGATATAACTAAATTACAAAGCTTGGAAAGAAAAATAAGAGCTGATTTAAATAAAAAAGGACTTTATGCTAGATATACATTTTCTGACTTTATGTTTAAAGATAAAGTTACAAGTGAATTTATTGAAGAAGCTAAAAGAATTGGAAGGACTGATTATACAACACTGCTTTATGGTGAAAGTGGAGCTGGAAAAGAAATATTAGCTCAAAGTATGCACAATATAAGTAAAAGAAAAGATAAGACATTTGTTGCAATAAATTGTGCAACTATATCAGAAAGCCTTTTAGAAAGTGAATTATTTGGATATGAAGAAGGTGCTTTTACAGGAGCTAAAAAAGGAGGTAAGCCTGGATTGTTTGAATTAGCTCATGAAGGGACACTATTTTTAGATGAAATTAATAGCTTACCACTTAATTTTCAAACTAAATTATTAAGGGTTATAGAAGAAAGGCAAATAATGAGAATAGGATCAGATCATATTATACCTTTAGATATTAGAATAATAGCAGCCACAAATGAGTTTTTAACTGAGAAAATAAAAAATAATTCATTTAGAGCTGACTTATTTTATAGATTAAGTAGCTTAGAAATAAATATCCCACCTCTTAGAGAGAGAAAAGAAGATATAGTACCATTATTTGAATACTTTGTAGATGAAATACTAAAAAATAGAAACATTGATGATTTAGATAAAGTAGTAAAAAATTCTAAGTTGAATAAAGAAGATATAGACAAACTAAAAGCTTATAATTGGCCAGGAAATGTTAGAGAACTTAAAAACATAGCTCAAAAGTATGTTGTAACAGGTAAAATAAAATTAGACGATACTATAAATGAATTTGATTATATTAGTGTAGATAGAGATTATAAAGATGAATATAAAAATACTGAACTTGACTATGCTAATATA
This sequence comes from Clostridium sp. CCUG 7971, assembly GCF_017590215.1. Classification (GTDB taxonomy): domain Bacteria; phylum Bacillota; class Clostridia; order Peptostreptococcales; family Peptostreptococcaceae; genus Faecalimicrobium. Next base: position 6,937 of record NZ_JAFFPK010000178.1, on the reverse strand, counting down.
AGTATAAATATGAAAGAAATAAATAATTTCGTGGAACAAAAAATTATAGACATGCTATTAAACCAAGGTTTAAATAAAACGGAAGTATCGCAAATACTTGGAATAAGCAGAACTGCATTATGGAAAAAATGTAATAAAAATATATAGTTTATTAATGTTAACAAATATTAACTAGTGTTAATAAAAATTAATATGTATAAATTAGTTAAAATATAAATGAATTAATACATAAATAATATTAAAAAAAACATATAAATAATAATGTTAAATCAGGTAATATACCTGATTTTTTTATGCCGAACAAAAATTATATTTAATATAGTAAAGACTTTATTTAACATAATTAAATTGGCATATAAGTTGCTTTTAAATGAAATTACAAAATATTATTAGGGGGTATTGATTATGACTCAGAGTATGGTGGCAAAACATTCTATGTGGCCAAGGAAAAAAGATATAATATTTAATTTATCAGAAAGGGCTCAAAAGGCAGAAAGAGCTATAGGAAAAGATAATGTTATAAATGCAACTATAGGAGCTCTTATGGACGATGAAGGTAAGTTAATAACAATGGAAACTGTATACAATGAGTACAAATCATTAGAAAATAAAGATATTTCAGCATATGCTGCATTAGAAGGACAACCAGATTACCTTGAAGCAGTTAAAAAAATATGTTTTAAAGGATACTTACCTGAAGGATATGTAAAAGCTGTAGCATCTCCAGGAGGAAGTGGTGCTATAAAGTTAGCAACTTGGAACTATACTAATGAAGGTGATGAAGTATTAACATCTGATTGGTTCTGGAGTCCATATGTAAGCATAACAGAGGAAATAGGAAGAAAAGTTGCTACATATAAACTATTTGACGAAAATAATAATTTCAACTTTAATTCATTTAAAGAAGAATTTTTAAGAATATCATCTAAACAGGAAAGAATATTTACTATATTAAATACACCAGCGCACAATCCGACTGGATATAGTGTATCAGATGATGAATGGGATAAAATTTTAAATCTATCAAAAGAAGTAGCAAAAGATAAAGATAAGAAGATAATATTATTTGTAGATATTGCATATATAGATTTTGCAAAAGATGATGATGGAAGTAGAAAATTTTTCTCTAAATTTTCTAATCTTCCAGAAAATGTACTTGTAATAGTAGGATTTAGTATGTCAAAAGGATTTACAGCTTATGGAATGAGAATGGGTGCAGCGATATGTATAACGTCTTGTGAAAATGTAGCAGAAGAGTTTTACTATGCATGCGTTCATTCTTGTAGGGCAAACTGGTCAAACTGTAATAGGGGAGCTATGACTCTACTATCTAATATAGTCAAAGACCAACAAAAGCTAAAAACATATACAAAAGAAAAAAATACTCATAAAGAAATGTTAAATAAAAGAGCAGAAATATTTGTTAAAGAAGCTAAAAAGGTAGGACTTCCAATACTTCCATATAGAGATGGCTTCTTTATAAGTATACCATGTGATAATCCTATGGAAGTTTCAGAAGAATTAACAAAAGATAATGTCTATGCTGTACCATTAAAAATGGGTATTAGATTTGCAATTTGTGCAGTATCAGAAGAAAAATGCAAAATAGCACCAAGTATTATAAAAAATGCACTTGAATATGTAGAAAGTCAAAAATCATTAAATATATAGGGACATAGTAAATAGATTATAAATTAATAATTATTTATGGGGGATTTTAACTATGAAACAATTAATGACAGGTAATGAAGCTATTGCTCGTGGAGCATATGAAGCTGGTGTTAAATATGCATGTGCTTATCCAGGTACTCCAAGTACTGAAATATTAGAAAATGTAGCATTATATAAAGATGACATAGTTGCTGAGTGGGCACCTAATGAGAAAGTAGCATTAGAAGCCGCTATAGGGGGGTCTCTAGCAGGTGCTAGAACTATGGCTTCTATGAAACATGTAGGGATAAATGTTGCAGCAGATCCACTATTTACTTTTGCATATACAGGAGTAAATGGTGGTATGGTTTTAATTTCAGCAGATGAACCAGGAATGCACTCATCACAAAATGAACAAGATAATAGAAATTATGCTAAATTCGCTAAGATAGCGCTTTTAGAGCCTTCAACTAGTCAAGAAGCTAAAGAAATGTTTAAAGAAGCATTTGATATAAGTGAAAAATTCGACACACCAGTTTTATACAGATTAACGACAAGGCTATGTCATTCAAAAGGAATAGTAGAATGTTTTGATAGAAAAGAAGTAGGAATAAAAGACTATATCAAGAACCCTCAGAAAAATCTTACTGTACCAGCACATGCTAGAGTAAGAAGAGTTGCAGTAGAAGAAAGATTAAAAGAATTAGAAGAATTTTCGAATAGCACACCTTTAAATTATTACGAAATAAACGATACTAAAATTGGAATAGTTGCATCTGGTATGTGTTATACATATGCACAAGAAGTATTTGGTAAAGATGCATCATATATGAAGTTAGGATTTACTAACCCAATTCCAATTGAAAAAATAAAAGAATTCTCATCTAAGGTAGACAAAATCTATGTAATAGAAGAAAATGATCCATTTATAGAAGAGCAAATGAAAGCAAACGGTATAGAATGTTTTGGAAAAGATATATTACCTGTGTACGGAGAAATGACACCAGATGTAATTAGAAAAGCTATATACGGCAAAACAAATCCTACTATAGATTTCAATGAAGAATTAGTTGTACCAAGACCTCCAGGATTATGTGCAGGATGTCCTCATAGAGGTTTCTTCTATGAATTAGGTAAAAGAAAGAATGTAATGGTAACAGGTGATATAGGTTGTTATACTCTTGGATTTGCGCCACCATATAATGCTATGGACACGGTAATTTGTATGGGTGCAAGTTTAAGTACTGGTCACGGAGCTCAAAGAGTATTTAATATGAAACAAGACAATAATATGAAAGTTGTTGGAGTTTTAGGAGATTCTACATTCTTCCATACAGGAGTAAACTCACTTTTAGACATTGCTTATAATAAAGGAAATTGTGTATCTGTAATACTAGACAATAGAATAACAGGTATGACAGGACATCAACAAAACCCTGGAACAGGATATACTTTACAGGGCGAAACGACTAATGAAGTAAATATAGAAGAGTTAGTCAGAGCTTGTGGAATAAAAAATGTTAGAAATATAGATCCAAACAATTTAGAAGAAGTAAATGAAACTCTTGATTGGGCATTTAATTTAGAAGAACCATCAGTAATTATAACTAGATGGCCGTGTGTTCTTAAAAAATTCTCTAAAGAAGATTTAGAAGAATTTAATAATCCTTTTACAAGTAAATGCATTGTAGACCATGATGATTGTATAGGATGCAAAATCTGTATGAAGACAGGATGTCCAGCTATATCATTTACAAAAGAAACTAAGAAAGTAAATATAGATCCAAATCAATGTGTAGGATGTGGGGTTTGCTCACAAGTTTGTCCAAAAGAGGCTATATCTAATAATTCTGTGTCTAAGGGGGTAATGTAGTATGACTAAGAGTATTCTTTTAGTAGGAGTAGGAGGGCAAGGTACTATACTTGCTAGTAAATTATTAACTACAGGACTTATGGAAGCTGGATATGATGTAAAAATGAGTGAGATACATGGAATGAGCCAAAGGGGAGGCTCGGTATCATCACAAGTTAGATACGGGGAAAAAGTCTATTCCCCAGTTATAGAAGTAGGTGGAGCTGATATTTTAGTATCATTGAAAAGATGGAAACACTAAGATGGATAAAATTCTTAAAACCAGAAGGTAAAATTATTTACAATAACTATAGAATGGACTCTATACCAGTATTAACAGGTAAAGCAGAATACCTTGAAAGTAAAATAGATGAAGAACTAGAAAGATTAAATGCTATTTGTCTAAGCGCAGCAGATAAAGCTTTAGAACTTGGAAATGCTAAAATAATGAACGTTATATTATTAGGAAGTTTAGTTAAATCTATGAAATTAGAATATATTAATTGGGAAAAGATAATAAAAGATAACGTAAAAGAAAAATTTGTAGAGATAAATATAAAAGCTTTAAAAGAAGGTATGAGTTTAATTCCTAGTGAAGCTATTCAAACAAATTAGTATAAATAAAAGTTAGAGCATTAAATTAAGCTATTACAAGTATAGATATACAGTAATAGCTTAATTTATAGAAAATAAAATAAAAAGGGGATATTTATGATCTATAGAATACTAGCTGTAAATCCAGGGTCTACATCTACTAAAATAGCAGTTTATGATAATGATAAGATAGTATTAGTAAAAGGAATCAATCATCCTGCTTGTGAAATATCAAAATATAATAATATACAAGATCAATTTGAAATGAGAAAAGATGAGGTACTAAAAGTTCTTAAAGAAAACAATATAGATATAAATACATTGAATGCAGTTGTTGGAAGAGGGGGATTACTTCCACCAGTTAAATCAGGGGCATATTTAGTGAATGATCAAATGATAGATAGATTAGTAAATAGACCTATAATTGAACATGCATCAAATCTAGGGGCTATTATATCTTATGAAATAGCAAAACAGCTTAAAATAAATGCATACATATATGATTCTGTAGCAGTAGATGAACTTGATGACATAGCTAGACTATCTGGAATTTGTGGAATGGATAGAGATTGCTTAAGTCATGCACTGAATTCTAGGGCTATGGCTATGAAACATTGTAAAAATAATAATAAAAATTACAAAGATTTAAATTTAATAGTAGCTCACTTAGGCGGAGGTATAACGGTTAGTATACACAAAAAAGGTAAAATGGTAGATATTGTATCAGATGATGAAGGATCATTTTCACCAGAAAGAGCTGGAAGAGTGCCTTGTAAAAAAATCATAGATAGATGTTTTTCAGGAGAATACTCACATAGAGAAATGCTAAAAATGATAAGAGGAAATGGTGGTATAGTATCGTATTTAGGAACAGTTGATGTTAGAGATGTAGAAAAAATGATAAATGAAGGTAATGAAAAGGCAAAACTTGTTCACAAAGCAATGGCATATCAGGTTTCTAAAAGTATAGGTGAATTAGCAACGGTTGTAGAGGGAAAAGTTGATGCAATAGTTATTACAGGTGGAATTGCTTATTCAAATATGATAACTTCTATGATTAAAAAAAGAGTAGATTTTATAGCACCAGTAGATATTATTCCAGGAGAAAATGAACTTGAATCTTTATCTCTAGGAATTTTAAGAGTATTATTAGGAGAAGAAGATGCTAGAGTATATGAAGAAAATGAGCTAGCTAAAGCATAAAACTAGTATTAAAAAAATTATAAAAAAATAATTATTAAAAAAATCAAAAATACTTGAAATATTTAGACAATTATAGTATTATAAAAAAATAGCAAGAGAAAAAGTGAATACTCCTTATCAAGAGCGGTGGAGGGGCTGGCCCTTTGAAACCCGGCAACCAGTATATTTAATATACATTGGTGCTAAATCCTGCAGCTAATAGCTGAAAGATGAGTAAATAATTGCTTATTATAGCCTGAGTTTATTCTCAGGCTTTTTTATATATTAATTAAAATATAAGAGGAGGCGACATGTATGGAAAAAGAAATAAAAAAGGGTAATGCATTGGCATTATTACCATTAGGAGTATTTTTATTATTATTTTTAGGAACAGGAATTATAACAGGTGATTTTTATAAAATGCCAGTATTAGTTGCATTTATTATATCGGCTGGTGTTGCATTAATGTTAAATAAAAAAGAATCATTTTCCACAAAAATAGATGTGTTTTGTAAAGGGGCAGGAAAGCCTGATATTATATTAATGTGTATGATTTTCTTACTAGCAGGAACATTTGGAAGTGTTTCAAAGGCCATGGGTGGAGTAGATTCTACTGTAAACTTAAGTTTATCAATATTACCACCAAATCTTATAGTAGTAGGATTATTTGTTATAGGTTGTTTTATATCTGTTTCAATGGGAACATCAATGGGAACAATAGCTGCAATAGCACCAGTAGGAATAGGTATAGCAGAAAAGACTGGAATACCTATGGCTTTAGTGATAGGAGCCGTAATAGGTGGAGCTATGTTTGGAGATAACCTATCTATGATATCTGATACAACTATAACTGCAGTTAGAACTCAGGGATGTGAGCTTAAAGATAAGTTTAAAGTTAACTTTTTAATAGTTTTACCAGCAGCAATAATAACAGCAATAATACTTGGAATAAATACATCAGGATATGACGTAGTGTTATCTGAAAATTATAGCTATGAAATAATAAAGGTGGTTCCATATATAATGGTATTAGCAGGAGCACTATTTGGAATGAATGTATTTGCATTACTTCCAATGGGAATATTTGTATCAGCAATAATAGGAATATCAACAAATTCATTTGATGTATTTGGATTTATAGATTCTGCATCACAGGGTATGTCAGGAATGTATGAATTATGTATGATGTCTATAGTAATAGGTGGAATTGTTGAACTTATAAAGTTTAATGGTGGAATAGATTTTGTACTACATTTTATAACAAGTAGAATAAAAAATAAAAAAGGCGCTGAATTTGGAATAGCAGCTCTTGTAGCTTTAGTTGACCTATGTACAGCGAATAATACTATAGCAATAGTTATGGCAGGGCCATTAGCTAAAGATATAGCACAAGAATTTGACATAGATCCAAGAAGATCAGCAAGTATATTAGATATTTTCTCTTCTTGTTGTCAAGGAATGATTCCATATGGAGCTCAAATATTAACAGCTGCAGGATTAGCGGCAATATCTCCAGTTGAGATTTTAAGATATTTACATTATCCAATTCTGATGGGGTTATTTGGAATATTAGCTATAGCTTTTGGATTCCCTAAATTATCAGATATTAAGGAAAAAAGAAAAGAAGGTAAAATAGCATAAATAAAAAATAGTACTGAA
>NZ_JAFFPK010000177.1 GCF_017590215.1 Clostridium sp. CCUG 7971 | reverse complement strand
AAATCATAGGATAATTTATATCTAAATTTATTTTAATAAACTATTTGTATGAAAACCTCTTGCTTAGCAAGAGGTTTTTTCTTTTATAGGTACTTGTAATAAAAGGAGATACATCATTATGAGTAAAAAACATCACGATCATGATTATTCACTAGAAGCAATACCTAGTAATTCAAAAAAAGGATTTATACCAATGTTAGTTGTTATGCTAGGATTTACATTTTTCTCAGCGAGTATGTTAGCAGGTGGAAATTTAGGAACTAGTCTTAGAATGGATCAATTTATAACGGCTGTAATTATAGGAAATACAATATTATGTGTATATACAGGTCTTTTAGCTTATATGGCAGGAGATACAGGACTTTCAACACACTTACTTGCAAGATATTCATTTGGTGAGAAAGGTTCATATCTTGTATCATTTTTAGTATCAGCTACACAGGTTGGATGGTTTGGAGTAGGCGTTGCAATGTTTGCTATACCAGTATCAAAGGTTACAGGTATAGATGTAGGAATACTAGTTTTAGTATCAGGTATATTAATGACAGCAACAGCATTCTTTGGAATGAAATCTCTTACAATATTAAGTATGATAGCAGTTCCATCAATAGCAATACTTGGAAGTATATCAGCAGGAAAAGCTATAGGAGATGTTGGAGGTATGACAGGATTACTAGCTATAGAGCCAACAGGAACTATGACAATGAGTGCAGCACTTGCTTCAGTTGTAGGAACTTTTATAAGCGGTGGTACATTAACAGCAGATTTTACAAGATTTTCTAAAAGTAAAAAAATAGCAGTATCAACAACAGTAATAGCATTTTTAATAGGTAACTCATTAATGTTAGCTTTTGGTGCAATAGGAGCAATGGTTACAGGACAATCAGATATTGCTGAAGTAATGTTCATGCAAGGTCTTATAATACCAGCAATAATAATATTAGGTTTAAATATATGGACAACTAATGATAATGCACTTTATGGTTCAGGACTTGGATTTTCAAATATAACTAAGCAACCTAAAAATAGAATGGTTATAATAAATGGAATAGTAGGTACATTACTTGCAATGTTCTTATACAACAACTTTATGGGATGGTTAAACTTACTAAATTCATTTATACCAGCAACAGGTGCAATAATAATAGCAGATTACTTTATATTAAATAAAGCTAAATACGTAGATTTTAAAATTGCAAAATTTAAAAATCTAAATATAAATGCAATAGTAGCATGGGTAGCAGGAGTTATAGGTGCTTATGCAATACCTGGAATAACACCTTTAAACTCAGTACTTACTGCAATAGTGACTTATGTTGCTTTAAGTAAAATAAATACTAAATCAAATGACATAGAAATAAAAAAAGCTGCATAATAGTTTAATCAGCAGTTAAATAACAATAAATTTATTAAATTGAAGTATCTTAGGAGGATAAATATGTTAATTAAAAATGCAAAATTAAGAAACAATAATGACTTAGTAGACATATTAATAGAAAATGGAGTAATAACTAAAATAGAAGCAAATATAGAAAAATCTAATGAAGAAGTCATAGATGCAAAAGGATTTTTAGTTATACCACCATTTATAGAACCACATGTTCACTTAGATACAACATTAACTGCTGGAGAACCAAGATGGAATGAAAGTGGAACTTTGTTTGAAGGAATAGAATGTTGGTCAGAGAGAAAAGAATTTTTAACAATAGAGGATGTGAAAACTAGAGCAAGAAAGGCCATAACATGGCAAGTTGCTAATGGTATACAATTTATAAGAACTCACGTTGATACAACAGACCAAAATTTAACGGCTATAAAAGCTATGGTAGAGCTAAGAGAAGAGTTAAAGGATTATGTAACATTACAAATAGTTGCATTCCCACAAGAAGGTATACTATCATTCCCTAATGGATTTCAATTATTAGAAGAAGCTTTAAAGCTTGGTGCAGATGTAATAGGGGCAATACCTCACTTTGAATTTACTAGAGAATATGGGGTAGAATCTATAGATAAAATGTTTGAACTAGCTAAAAAATACAATGTTTTAATAGATGTACATTGTGATGAAATAGATGATGAACAATCAAGATTTGTAGAAGTACTGGCAACTAGAGCATATGAAAATAATATGGGTGAAAAAGTAACAGCAAGTCATACAACAGCTATGCATTCATATAATGGAGCTTACGTATATAAACTATTTAGACTTTTAAAAATGAGTAAAATTAATTTTATAGCAAATCCACTTGTAAATATACACCTTCAAGGTAGATTTGATACTTATCCTAAAAGAAGAGGTATAACAAGGGTTAAAGAAATGGTAGAATCAAATATAAATGTATGCTTTGGACATGACGATATAATGGATCCATGGAATCCACTTGGAACAGGAAATATGTTGCAAGTTCTTCATATGGGACTTCATGTATGCCAAATGATGGGGTATGGGCAAATAAATGAGTCTATAGATTTAATAACTAATAATAGTGCAAAAACACTTAATATACAAGATAAATATGGAATAGAAGTAGGAAAGCCAGGTAACTTAATAGTATTACCTGCGGAAAACGGGTTTGATGCTATAAGGAGACAAGTGCCAGTATATTATTCAATAAGAGAAGGTAAAGTAATAGCACATACTAGTTTAAGCGAAACTACAGTAACACTTGATAAAAAAGAAATTATAGATTTCAAAAAATAATGAATTAAAGAGATACT
>NZ_JAFFPK010000176.1 GCF_017590215.1 Clostridium sp. CCUG 7971 | reverse complement strand
TTATCTTCTTTAGCTTTATCGTCTTTTTTAGATTCATTTACTTTAGACTTATCTTCTTTTTTATCTATTGATTGTGAAGCGTTTGTAGGAGCTTTTTTATCTTTAGATGAATCTGTAGGTGTACATCCTGTTAAAGCCATTGATGCAGTTAATACTACTGCTCCTGATAAAAATATACTTAATGCTTGTTTTTTCATATTTAATTTCTCCATTCTTTTTTGAATAATTTTGTTTTTTTTAAGTATATAACAGAGAAATATAAGTTAGCAATATGTATAAGATTACAGTATTGTGTAATGTGTAAATGACTTGTAGACAAGTTGTAAAGAAGTTGTAAAATAGAGAAATAATATTGATTTTGTTAGTTATAACTAGTATTATTCTAATAATATAGAACTTTAATTTACTATTAAAGCTTTATATTATTAAAGATATTTTTAGATAAATCTATTAAATATCTTTCACAATTATTTAAATAAGAATTTGTTAGATATAAAATAGCAACTGACCACTTAGAGTTAGAGTCTTCAATATTAAATAAATCATATTTTTCAATTGCTTTAGTAGTATTTATAACCATATCAGAAACGAAGCATGCACCAAGTCCAGATGTAGCAAGTCTAAAAGCGGTACTAGTATTATCTGTTTCTAATAAAATTTTAGGATTAAATTCATGAGAATCAAACATACTATCCATAAAATTTCTTATCCTATGTCCCTTTTTAGTTAATATAAGATTAATATCATTTAGTTTATTTATATCAATAATATCAGAATTATCATCTAAAAAATAAGACTCATCTAAATAACCTTTTTTACAAGCAAGCATTATTCTTTCTTTATACAATAATTCTTGAGTTATTCTTTTATCTGTAGTTGGAAGTGATGTAAATACTAAATCAACTTTACCTTCAACAAGATAACTTTCTAAATTTTTATCACCCTCTATAATTTTAATCTCGATTCCAGGATATTTTTTCATAAAATTAGGTAAAATTAAAGGTAATATAAAAGCACCTCTTAATGGTGTTATACCAATAGTAATCTTACCCTTTTTCATATTAGATATATCACTAAATTCCTTTTGAAGATTATTAGATAATCTAATAATCTCTTTTGCCGTTTGTATGTACTTTTCTCCAGCATAAGTAAGTGATATAGGAGTTGTAGTTCTATTAAAAATTTGAATTCCCAAATCATTTTCAAGATTTAATACTATTTGGCTTAAAGATGGCTGAGATATATATAATTTAGAGGCTGCTTTTGAAAAACTCTGTAATTCTGCGATTGTAATAATATAATTTAATTTTTTTAAGTTCATTTAAGTCTCCTCTTTATTAAAATACATATTTTATATAATTTTACCAAAAATAAATAGGTGTATAAAGTATTTACCTATAGGTATTTTCATATAAGGTGTATAGATGAATATGTATTTTACTATATATATCTACTTGTATAAAATAAATAATGAAAAACATAATTAAAATAATGATTGGAGATAATTTATGGAATATAAAATAGCATTAATAAAAGGTGATGGAATTGGACCTGAGATAACTGCACAAGCTGTAAAGATATTAGATTCTATTTCAGATATATATGGATATAAATTTAAAATTGAAAATGTAGTTGGTGCAGGAGAAGCAGTAGATAAATATGGAGAACCTCTACCAGAAAAATCGCTTAAATCTTGTATAGAAAGTGATGCCATTATAATTGGGAATTTAGGTGGAAGCAAATGGGACAATATTGAACTTGATAAAAAGCCAGTTAAAGCAATATTAAAATTAAGAGAAGCGTTAAAAGTTAGTACTAACTTAAGACCAATATTTTTAAATAAAAATTTAATAGAATTGTCTCCTCTAAAAGCAGATATTATAAAAAATGGTATAGATATATTAGTAGTTAGAGATATAGCCGGAGGAATGCTGTGTGCAGATAAAAATTATGGAAGAGGAAAATATGGAAGAGAAGCTAGTGATTTAGAATATTACAATGAAGATATTATAAAAAAATCAGCTAATAGAGCATTTAAATCTGCAATTACAAGAAAAAATAAAGTTGCAAGCATTGATAAATCAAATGTATTAGCAAGTTCAAAACTTTGGAAAGAAGTTATAAATGAAAAATCAAAAGAGTACTCAGATGTTAAAGTTACACATCACTTAGTAGACAGTGCGGCTATGGAAGTTATAATAAATCCTTCTAAATTTGATGTAATAGTAACATCAAATATGTTTGGCGATATATTAGCCGATGAGCTTAGTCAAATAACTGGAACTTCTGCAATGTTAGGGTCAGCAGAAATAGATGAAAGTGGAAAAGGTATATTTACACCGAATCAGCTACATTATCCAGATGAAAGTATTATAGGTAAGGATGAAGCAAATCCTATAGGAATGATAATGTCATTAGCCCTTATGCTAAGATATTCATTTAACTTAGAAAAAGAAGCTAGATTAATAGAAAAAGCAGTTGATGAGGTAATAGAAAATGGATATGTGACAAAAGATTTATATATAGATGGGAAAAAAGTAGTTGGAACTGAGAAAATTGGTGATTTAATAGTAGATAGCTTATATAAACTAAGTGAATCTATATCTTAATAGTTTTTATATATGGCACAAAAAATCCTATATAGATAGACACATTTTAAATGTATCTAGTATATAGGATTTTTTAGTATATAGATTTACTTTTACTAAGCTTCTTGTAACATACTATATTCACTATCGGTTTCTCTGCACTTAGTTTTATTAATTAAAATATATTCTAAAAATAATATAATATTAAATATTACTATAACTACTAAACCATAAAGTATAGGGTTTAGTTTAGCTCCTATACTAATAGGTGGTGAACTCATATACCCATAATTAGATACAAGTGCATTATTTATAACAAACATTAATACATGATAGATATTTGTAAAAATTGCAACGTTTCTTAAATCTGATTTTGACATACCTATCTTTTTTACAGATAATAAGTATATAGCCCCCCATAATAAAAATAAATGACCTATAAAATAAGAAAATTGAGTTAAATGAGGAAATGCAAAAGGGTCAAGTCCTGGGAATAATAAGGCTGATATTGAACCAAATATACCCCAATAAGATCCTATTTTCATAAGCATTTCTTTATTAAAAATCATTCCTATTCCTATAAAAATAATAGCTATACGACAGTGGTATAGAGGTAACCCTTCTGTAAATGTATTATATTTACCAGCAAAGTACCAAGAATATAAAAAGAGTTGTTGAAAAATTAAAATGCTTCCTATAGACAACTCAAACTTTCTGCTTTCAGTTTTTCTTATACTAATAAAAATGCTAATAACTAAGGCGATAGATAATATAAATAAGTGCAGTGGTCCAAAAGTTACAAAATTATTAGCACCAGTATTGGTTGTAAAAAAATTTAAAATATTTTCCATAGAATATCCTTTCTATAATTGTATTATTAAAATATATAAGATTAATTTATATGATGTCAAATACTGTTGTATTATATCACGATATGTATTATATCATGGTAAGTTAGATTTAGTACATTACAATAATGTAATAAATCTAACTTATATAAAAAGTAATATATATTAGTATACATATATAAATATTTAAATATTATAAATTAAGCTATTAGTTATTTATAATCTGAAATGAGGTGTATTTTATGAAATGTAATTTACCTAGGGAAAGGTTTTGTGGAGAGATAGAACAAGTTTTTGCTTTTTATAAAGCTATGCCAACAGGAGTTACAGTATCAGAGAATGGACGTATATTTGTTAATTTTCCTAAATGGGGAGATAAAGTAGAGTATACTGTAGCTGAAATAGTAGGTGATAAACTATGTCCATACCCAGATATGAAAACCAATATAACCGATTATAATAATTTAAGTAAGACTTTTATAAGTGTACAAAGTGTAGTTGCAGATGGTCAAGGTATACTTTGGGTATTAGATACTGCATCACCAAACTTTTCAAAACCTATAAAAGGTGGGGCAAAATTAGTTGCAATTGATTTATCTACTAATAAAATAAATAGAATATATACTTTTTCTGATGATGTAGTTTTAGATACTACATATCTTAATGATGTAAGATTTGACTATCGTGTAGGTAGATGTGGATATGCATATATTACAGATTCTTCCTCAAATGGACCAGGTGCTATTATTGTAGTTGATTTATATAGTGGAAGAGCATTTAGACGTCTAAATGGAGCAAAATCTACTTCACCAGATCCATGTTTTTTACCTAAAGTAGAAGGGGAAATAATGTATAATCGCAGTGAAGATGGGACTACATCACCTGCAGTAACATCCGCTGATGGTATAGCTATATCTCAAGATGGGAAAATACTATATTATTGTCCATTATCAAGTAGAGCATTATATTCTATAGCAACAGAAGTTTTAAGAGATACATCTATACCTGATAGATACTTAGAAAAATATGTAGTATATATGGGAGAAAAGGGAGCTTCAGATGGTATGATTACTGATATTAAAGGTGCAATATATGCTGGTGATTATGAAAATAATAGTATACGTAAAATATTGCCTGATTCAAGTATAAAAACTATTGCACATAGCCCATATATATTGTGGCCAGATACACTTTCTATAGGTCCAGATGGATACTTATACTTTATAGCAAACCAACTACATAGACAATCAAAGTACCATTATGGCAGGGATGTTAGGGTAAAACCATATAGCTTATTTAGAATTAATATTAATGAATTACCTGCACCAACAAAATAATAAATATTATTTTACTAAAAGCTATGATTATTAAATCATAGCTTTTTTATGTATTAGAAAACTATAATACTTTGAAGTCTGTGTGTAACTTATAAATCAAAGTAATATCACAACATAAATGAATGTTCATATTGTAAGTATAATCTAAATAAGCTAAGTTAATTTTTAGTTTAAGATAAAGGAGTAATAGCATTAGTTGTTACTCTTACTTTGATGTTCAAAAAGGAGCATGTTGAACTGCTCCTTTATATATTTGGCATATAGTTTTGTACAAATTTCCACAATAGTACCATCTAAACTCAATATCATTCTCTAAATTATATTTGATTATCGAAATATTTCAATGCCAATAGTTCTAATAACTTTCTTAATCCAATGAAATATATCCCGTACGTCATAAGGCGATTCAATGTAATAGTTATGTTAAGATCATGATTAATTGATATAGTTTGCAAGATAGCTAATAATAATATCACTACATAGTGTGATTGATTTGCTACATCATTAGCTTTGTTCTTAATTAATTGCCAGCGTTCGTCATTTTTATAAGCTTTTGCTTTTTTTGACTTCCACACATCAAGATAAATCATAATTCCAATACTTAGAATTATGAAAAATAAAAGAATAGGTTGTTCATTCATTACACTAATCCTCCTTGTATTCAAAAACATCATTTATTGAAACATCAAAAACATCTGCAATTTTGAAAGCTAACTCTAAAGATGGTGTGTATTTATATTTCTCAATTGATATAACAGCTTGACGAGAAATACCTACCTTTTCAGCTAAGTCAGCTTGTGTCCAATCACGCTCAGCTCTCAAAACTTTAATTCGATTCTGTATCAAGGTATTACCTCCTTTACAAAATGTAATCTATTGTTTACATTTTAAATTGTAATCACTTATTTACATTTTGTCAATTACAAAATACTTTTTATATTAATATGATAGGCTAACTTGTATTTTTTCATGAAAACACAAGTTAGCCTATTTATCTAAAATATACCAAAACTTATAAATTAACAAAATGTCTACTAAAACATCTGATTTTGTTGACACTTTATAAATTTCTAATCTGCTATAATTAAATTAAATTATTTTCATAATTAGGAGGGGAACTATGGAGAATATAGATAATGTATTAGAGTTTTATGAAAATGGAGCAGAAAATGGAAGATTAAAAAGAGGACTTGGGAAAATAGAATTACATAGAACTAAAGAAATTTTAAATAAGTATATTAACAACAAAAATAATATAATTTATGATGTAGGTGGAGGAATAGGTGTATATTCATATTGGCTTGCAGAAAAAGGCAATAATGTACATCTATTAGAGTTAGCACATTCAGCTGTAAAATTTGCTATTGAAAATCAAAGTAAAACGACGTTTATTGCAGAGGTTTGTGATGCAAGGAATTTAAATAGAGATGATGAAAGTGCAGATGTAGTTTTACTAATGGGACCTTTGTATCATTTACAAAATAAATGTGATAGAGAACAGGTATTAAGAGAGGCTAAAAGAGTTTTAAAAAAGGGAGGACTTTTATTTTCAGTAGGTATATCAAAGTTTAGTTCTACAACATGGGCATTATCAACCTATGGTAAAACGAATAATTTCTTAGATGATACTATTTATAAAAATATGATAGAAAAAGAACTTATATCAGGAGTTCATACAAGGCCAAAAGAGTATCCATACTTCATAACTCAAGCCTATTTTCATACTCCATTAGAACTTCAAAAAGAAATTGAATCAATAGGATTTGAAACTATACAAAAACATGCGATAGAAGGATTAATTTGGTTTACACCGTGTATAGAGGAGAAATGGGAAGAGGAAAAAAGCAAGGAACAACTTTTAAATATAGTTAGGCTTACAGATACTGAAGATTCAGTTATGGGTATGAGTCCACATTTTATGATTGTTTCGAAAAAATAATTAGCATAAGTATTGATTATAAATTGTTCAAAAAACATTTGATTTATAATATTAAGCTCTAAATGTGATTTTATAGTATACACAATATATCTTGATTTAAAGTAATAAAAACTCTATATGTTTTAATTCTATTTGAAGTATTTTTATTTTAAATATAAAATAAAAATAATATTTAAAATAAGGAGATTTAAAGTGAAGATAGAAAGATTGCTAGGTATTTTATTTTATATTCTTAATAGAGAACGTGTAAGTGGCGCTATATTAGCTGATAAATTTGGAGTATCACGCAGAACTATTCTCCGAGATATTGATACTCTTGCTTTAGCAGGTGTTCCTATATATGCTGAAACTGGTTCTAAAGGTGGCTATTCCATCAATCAAAGTTATAGGATAAATGAAAAATTAATTGATAATTCAAATTCAGAATATATTTTATTGGCACTAAAAAGCCTAAAAGATGTATATGGAGATAAGAAAGTTACAGAAACATATGAAAAAGTAAAGCATATGTTTTCTGTTTCTGATTCAGAAAAAACAATGGAAATTGATTTTTCTGTTATTAATGAAAATAAATATACTATTGAAATGGTATCAAAACTGAAGTACTTAATTCAGGAAAAAAGTAATATAACTTTCGAATATACTAACTCAAAAAGTAAATCCCATTATGTAACTATCGATATTTTACATGTTTTTTATAAATGGTATTCATGGTATATATTTGGATACAATACTGATAAAAAAGAGTTCCGTATGTATAAAATCGTTCGTATAAGAAACTTAAAACAAAATAATGAACTATGGTTACAAGATTATGATATAAAAAAAGAATTAGAAAAATACGAAAATGCAATTACAGAAAAAAATATAACTATTTATATTGAATACGAAAAAGAAATACAAATACTGATTGAAGAATATTTTCTAGGTGAAATTATTACAGAAAAAGAAAATACTATAGTTAGTAAGGTAACAATAAAGGATGATGATTTTATACTTTTTTCTATTATTTTGGGATTTGGAAATAAAATAAAAGTATTGGCTCCTACTTCTTTTTCTCTTAAAATTCAACAACATTTAGAAAAAACTTTAAAAATTTATAAAAACAGTGACATATAGTTGTCACTGTTTTTGTTATACAATAAGTCATAGAAAACTTAAATTCATAGATTAAGGAGAAAATTAGAATATGAAAAAAGTAATATATATTTATATTTTGGATACTATGGCAGATTGGGAAATAGGTTATATTCTACAAGCAATTGGAATGGAAAAAATATTAAATAAAGGTACTACTAAATTTTATATTAAAACAGTTGGTGTTAATAAAAATTCAGTTAAAACTTTAGGAGGATTAACTATTATTCCAGATTGTTCTTTAGATGAAATAAATGAGGATGAAATGGTAGCTATATTACTTCCAGGAGCTGATAGATGGATTGCTGATGATCAAAAACTTATTGTAGGAAAGTTAACTTCATATATTGATAAAGGTATTTTAGTAGCTGCTATATGTGGAGCAACTATAGCCTTATCTGATTTAGGAATTTTAAATAATTATTTACATACAAGTAATTCATTAGAATACTTATGTGAATTTTCTGGAAATTATAAAGGTCAAGATTTTTATAAAAATGAACTTTCTGTTACTGATAAAAACATAATAACTGCAAGTTCAGCAGGTGGGTTATTATGGGCAAAACAAATCCTTGAATATTTAAATGTATATTCAAATACAACTATAGAAGCATGGTATAAATATTATCTAACAGGCAATTCAAAATATTATCTTGAGTTACTATCTAGTATAGAATAATTGCATTAACTAAAAAATAACTATCACTTAAATTTTACTTTAGGGACTAGTTATGTATTTGCAATAAAGTATATCATTTAAAGTTGTCTATAAATCATTTGTTTTAGTGTTCATATTAGTAATTACGGTAATATATGGTATGATATAGATATAAATTTTGCATGGAGGAACTACATAATGAAACATATATTAATTCATGGACTTGGACAAGATGCCTCAAGTTGGAATGAAACAATTTCTTATATGATGGAACAAGATAATATTATTTGTCCTGATTTGTCTTTATTTCTTAAAGAGAAAGATGCATCATATTCAAATCTATATAAAGCTTTCTCAGAGTATTGTGATAATATTTCAGGGCAATTAGATCTATGTGGACTTTCATTGGGAGCAGTTCTTGCATTGAACTATATTATAGATAATCCTAAAAAAGTTAATTCATTAGTATTAATAGCAGGACAATATGAAATGCCGAAAGCATTGCTTAAACTACAAAATATTGTTTTTAAGTTTATACCAGAGAAATCTTTTAACAGTATGGGAATGAGTAAGAATGATTTTATTAAATTAACAACTTCAATGATGAACTTAAATTTTAATGAAGGGTTAAATAATATTTCATGTCCGGTATTACTAATTTGCGGTGATAAAGATATCCCAAATAAAAAAGCTACAATATATTTATCTGAAAGTATATCAAAATCAGAAATCAAATTTATAAAAGGTGCAAAGCATGAAGTAAACAATGACAAGCCTAAAGAATTGGGAGAAATACTTAATGACTTCCACAATAGACTTTGCGGAGCCTTTTAGTGTTCAATAAAACATATCTTTTTATGAACATTTTTAATCCATACAATGATATATCTAAAAGTATTTATAATATAATGAAAACTGTACATGAAATTAAAATTACCTTTTCATGTACAGTTTTAATATCTATTTATTTTTAAGATTCTTAACTTGTTTTTTCTTAGCAACATTAAAAACGACTTCTAATGACTGTAAAAAACTATCAAATTCATTTTTATCCATAGGCTCACCATCAAAAATTAAGGTATCACTATATTCAAATCTTAATAAAACTTCATCGATTGCTTTTTTTACATCAGTAATATCTTTAGTAGATAAAAA
>NZ_JAFFPK010000175.1 GCF_017590215.1 Clostridium sp. CCUG 7971 | reverse complement strand
TTTTTTTCATAATATTAAAAAGCTTCTTTAACAATTAATTCGTCCTCCTAAAAATGTATATCTTTTTTATAAATAAATATTATGCCTTATAATATATTACTAAAATATGACATATTAGTAAACTAACATTATTAAGATATATAAAAAGACTTACTTAAGTATATACCTTTGCATTTACTTAAATTAAGCCTTTAATTTTTATATTATAATATTATTTAAAAATATATTATTAAGCAGTGCTGTGTATAACGATAAATATACTCAAGTTATACACAGCATTTATGTTTTAGTTATTTTTTATCAATATTCTTTTAATACTTTAGTTTTCATTTTATATGCTAATTTTGCTCCAATTATAACTAAATCATATTTTCTTATACAGATTAATTTTCTGAAACTATTTATTTTAACTATTATATAAAGTTTCTATAGTTTAACAAATGATTCGATTTTTTATAAATATGAGATCTTGTTAATAATATGTTTATTGTTTTATAAATACAAATTGTTTGTTATAATATATGAAAAACTGAATTAACTTGTAGTTATATATCGTGAGGAGGCAAATTTATGCTTAGTAATTTAAATGAAGCTAACAAATGTATTACCTGTAAAAATGCTCGATGTCAGAAAAATTGTCCTATAGATACTCCTATACCTAAGGTAATTGAATTGTATAAGGAAGGTAAACTAATGGAAGCTGGTAAATTATTATTTGATAATAATCCTTTATCTTCAGTGTGTTCTATCGTTTGCCCTCATGAAGATCAATGTCGTGGAAATTGTATAAAAGGCATAAAGGGAGACCCTGTACGCTTTCATGAAATAGAATATGAGATATCTACAAAATACTTAGAAAGTATGAAAATAGAAAAAGCTCCTAAAAATGGTGTAAAAGTTGCTGTAGTAGGTTCTGGTCCTGCTGGTATTACAGTTGCATTTGAACTTGCTAGTAAAGGATATGATGTAACAATTTTTGAAAAAAATGAAAAAATAGGCGGTATATTAAGTTATGGAATACCAGAATTTAGATTACCTAGAAGCATAGTAGACCTTCTTAGAAAACGCCTTATTGATGCTGGAGTAAAAATAAAAATAAATTCTTTAATAGGACCTGTTATTACTTTAAATAAATTACTTAAAGATGGCTATAAATCAATATTTATAGGAACAGGAGTCTGGAATCCTAAAAGATTAAATATAAAAGGAGAAACGTTTGGTCACGTTCATTACGCTATTGATTATTTAAGAACGCCTAACAGCTATGACCTGGGAAATAAAATTATAGTTATAGGTGCTGGTAATGTTGCTATGGATGCTGCTAGAAGCGCTAAATATTTTGGTTCTAATGATGTTCATATTGTTTACAGACGTGATGTTTCAGATATGAGTGCTACTAAGCATGAAATTAGTGAGGCTAAAGATGAAGGTGTTTTATTCGAAACATTCAAATCACCAGTTGAAATAGTTGATGAAGGTATAATACTTGAAGATACTAAAAAAATCGTTAATGAAGATGGTTCAACTTCACTTATTAGCATTGAAGGTAGTCAAAAGCTTTATAAATGTGATAGTGTTTTAATAGCAGTAAGTCAGGTACCTAAAAATAATATAGTTATAAATAACAAAGGTCTTGATGTTAAACATGGTGGTCTACTTTTAACAAACGAAACTGGTCAAACAACTCGTGAAGGAGTATTTGCTTGTGGTGATGTTACTCATGGTGCTAGAACAGTTATTCAAGCTGTTGTTGATGCTAAAGAAGTATCTTTATCGATGGATCATTATTTACAACAATTTATCAAATAGAAAATTCGATTTTAATATAAAATGCAATATTAAAAGTACTGTAGATAAATTTTATCTACAGTACTTTTTTATATTAATATAATTTAGGATCTACTTTATTCTTACCTTCTCCATATCTCTTTAAAGGTCTAAGTGCTGGACCTTCTAGTATATTGCCCTCATAATTAAATCTCGACCCGTGACATGGACAATCCCATGTTTTTTCAGCAGAATTAAACTTTAGCTCGCATCCTAAATGAGTACAAGTTATATCCACTACATATAGCTCTCCATCATAATTTCTGTATGCTCCATATCTTTTTCCATCAATATTTACAATTTTACCTTCACCTTTTTCTCTAGGCATTTCTTCACTACCAAACTTTAACTTTCCAGATATATAGCTGATTCCTACATTTAAATTTTCTTTTATAAAATCTGTATTTAAATAACTTCCTTTTCTTGTTGGTTTGAATATTTCTTCATATTTAGATTTATCCTTAGTTATAAGGTCACTTATTATAATTGCTGATAATGTACCATTTGTCATACCCCATTTTGAAAATCCCGTAGCTACATATATATTATTTTCACTTTTATTTATATATCCAATATACGGCATATTATCAAAACTCATACAATCTTGTGCTGACCATTCATATTTAAAGTCATTAACATTAAAGTTTTCACTTGCATATTGTTTTAAATCTTCAAATATTTCTTCCTCTATTTTTCCTTGACCTGTTTTATGGTCGTTTCCTCCAAATATTAATAACTTTTTACCTTCTCCCTCATAACTTCTAAAAGTTTTTGTTGGTTCTTCTATACTTATAAACATACCTTTTGGAAAGTCAGTTTCTAATGTAACCCCTAACAAGTAAGATCTATCTGCTTTTTCTTTTGCAAAGTAAAGGTTTAACCCATCATACCAAGGAACATGTGAAGCAATTACTATATTTTCAGCCTCAATCTCAGTATTATCTTTAGTTTTTGCTTTGCATACCTTTCCTTTTTCTAAATTAGTAATTGGAGTATTTTCATATATTTTAACTCCTAATTCTACACATTTATTAGCTAAGGCGTCTACATATTGTTTTGGATTAAATTGTCCTTGATTGTTAAAACTAATTGCACCTTTTATGTCCATTGGTAAATCTAATTTATTATGATATTCACAATCTATACCAATTTTTTTACATAGTTCATACTCATCTTTTAAATCTGGTATATAATTTTCATTTTGAGTATACATATATGCTGAAACTTGCTCAAATTTACAATCTATATTATTTTCTTTTATAATATCTTTTACTAAATTTAAAGCTTCATTATTGCCTTCATAATATAATGATGCTATCTCTAATCCATATTTATTATTGATTTCTGAGTATTTTACATCATGTTGTGTAGTAACTTTACCTGTATTTCTTCCAGAACTTCCATATGCAACTTTGTCTGCATCCACTACTACTACATCGACTCCCTGTTTTGCCAATAAATATGCAGTAGTAATTCCTACTATTCCAGCACCTACTATTAGTGTATTCGTTTTTATATTCTTGCCTAGTTTTTCATAGTTCTTAGATTGTGTGCTTAAAATCCAATATGATTGATTCATGTTTATTCTCCTTTTTATATTTAATTAATTCATATTAGTATAATTCCCATGAAAATAAGCAATTATTATAAATAAGAACATATTGGAGGAAAAATAATGAAAAGTTTGATAAATCCTGATTTATATCATGGAATTGGTAAAAATAACAATTTCTTTGAAGGTTGGTATTTTAAAATTGTAGATAAAGATAATTTATATAAATTTGCATTCATACCTGGCATATCTTTTGGAGAAAAGAAATCTGAAAATCATAGCTTTATACAAATAATAGATAGTTTTAATAATGAGTATAAATACTTACGATTTAATGAAAAATCTTTTAAGTTTAATAATAAAAACTTTAAAATAGGAATAAGATCTAATGTATTTTCACTAGATAAAATTAGTTTAAATTTAAAGTATAAAAATAAAACTATAAAAGGCAGTTTATCCTTTAAAAATACAGTTAAATGGAAAGGTAATTTATTAAATCCTGGGAGTATGGGATTTTATAATTATTTATCTTTTATGGAGTGTTACAGTCAAGTTTGCATTCTAAACGGAAATATAATTGGTAAACTACAAATAAACGGAGAATTAGTTGATTTTACTGGTGGTAAAGTTTATATAGAAAAAAATTGGGGTAAGAGTTTCCCTAGGTCTTGGGCTTGGATACAAAGCAATAGCTTTAAAAATCCATCTATAAGTGTCACTTGCTCTTTAGCTACTATTCCATTTCCTGTTAGAGATTTCCGTGGATTTTTAATTGGTGTAACAATTGGAAAAGATTTTTACAAATTTACTACTATAAATAAAAGTAAACTTACTTTAAAAAGTATAGGTCAAGATATTGAGTTAGTTGCAACTAATAAAAATCTAAAACTCACCTTAAGTACTTATACTAATAGAGATAATTTTGTTATATGTATGGGACCTAAGAACGGAAACATGATACCTTTAGTCAAAGAAACTTTATCTGCTAAAGTTTATATGACTTTAGTAGATACTAAAGAAGGCAAAGTTATATATAAAGGTGTTGGTCATAATTGTGGAGTTGAATATGGCGGAAAATTAATAAATATATTGGATTAGCAAATACAAAAGCTTAACATTATGTAATGTTAAGCTTTTGTATTAATCATCTAAATGTTCTATTCTATATCCAATTTCTTTATTTGCTATTTTATAACTTTCTTTTATCATATCATATCTTGATTTTTCATTTCCAAGCAAATTATCAATACTTAACTGATTCCTATCACTAAAATACTTCTCTAGTAGGCTTTCTTCTATATCATCTTGAGATGCTAATGAGTAATCATCAAGTATATGTTTCATTTCAAAACCATAATGTATTAATTCTCTTCCTACTAAAATGCTTCTATGGCATCTTATAGGATCTTGCATTGCACCAAGCAAAGCAATCTTATAACCTTTATTACAACCATCTTTTAATCTATTTATGCCTATTAAAAAATCTTCTTCATTTATTACTTTTTCAAAATCTGAATATCCTTCTATATTATAAGAAATTTTATTTTCTCTTTTAGCTGCAAACTCTTTAGCCATATAAATATATATAAATCCAGCTTTTATCAATGTATTTTTTATTGTATCTTTGTTAAATTGAATATTATATTTTGAATAAGGAGTTCCTCTAATATCAACTACACAATCAATTTTGTAATATCTAAGCATGTCTATTAATTTTTCAACACTATAATTTGAGTGTCCTATTGTGAATATTTCCATTAAAATCCTCCTATAATTATAAGCTTTTTAATTATTTACTTAAGATTAAATTATACCCAATAATACAATTTTTTAATATAAATTAATAAAAAATTCACTTCGCTCATGTCACCAACGATTTATAAATCATGTCCTACACTAAAGCTTAGCGGTTGAAAATTATATTTATCAACAAATCAGATAAAATATAATTTTCTTATATGTAAAAAGCACATTGATAAATTTATCAATGTGCTTTTTATTAATCTCCTACCCCAAAATCTGTATTATTATATAATACTTCTATTTTAGGACTTTCATCTAAAAATTTATATTTTTCTATAAACCATTTTACTAATTCATCATCTCTTTCTAAACTTGTGCTATTGTTTACAAATACATTTATTGTAGCATGTTCAAAATTATTTAAAACTATTTCCATATCTTTATCGATCATTTCTTTTGTCTGGCCTTTTATTCCTACCATCATACATGGTGAATCAAAATGTTCTTTTAACTGTGAAACACTTTTAAATTTAGCATTTTTATTTAAAAATGTATTTCTAAATTCATAGTCAAAGCTCTCTACTCCTATTTTAAAAGTTATTGGTATTTCAAAAAATTCCCTCATTTCTTGTATCTTATTTTTATAAGCCCAATGACTTTCTAAAAATAGTTTTTCTATATTTTTTTCTTTTATTATTTCTTTTATTTTTAATAAAGTAGCCTTTGGCAGTTCAAAACAACTTCCTGAGTTTATAACTTCTAGTACTTTATATTTTCCAGTTATATTTTCTAAAACCTCAAAATTTATTTTATTTATTTCATCTTCTGAGGTTGAATTATCTAATATATAGTCACAAAAACTACATTTTCCCCATATACAAGGAAATCCTTTAAGTAATACTATCTCACGTACATTTTTATTAGTTACTTCACTATATCTATCCATAATATCTCCTTTATTTATTAACTACCATTTGTGATTTAACACTTTTAGGCAATGCATTTACACCTAAACCTACAAATACTACACCTATAAATTTATCTGTATAGTCAGTAAATACTTGTGTAATAAATACACTAAATACGTCTGAAATACCTATAGCCTTTAATATTTGAACTATATATGAAGATCCTGAAGATGTAATTCCTCCAAATAAAAATGCAGCTATACACGCACTTATTATAGATGTTGGTATTGTAAATATTAATACACCAATTGGAGTTTTTATACCTTTTAAGAACCCATTTTTATACATTATACCTGCAAGTAATCCTGTTGCTATTTGAACAGGTGCAAAATAAAGTGAGTATATGTCAAAAGTTATACCACTAACTATACTTCCACAAAGCCCTGTTAACACAGCATATCTTGGTCCAAGTAAACAAGCTATAAATATAGTACCTATAGAATCCATATATATTGGGAGCCTTAAATTAAGAGCTATAAATGCCCCGACTACATTTAATGCTACTCCTAATCCAACCATTGTAACATTTCTAACATTTATACTTTTATTCATGCTATAGCACCCCTTCTACAGATTCTATAACATCCTCATACTCTTTAAATAATCTCTTAAGGAATATCTTCATAAACTGTTTTTCATCAACATTAGTTAGTACATGAGCATTAGGTGTATTTTTATAGAAATTAAATGAATCTACTATAGATTGTCCCATAGCAACTCCATCTTCTACTATTTCAACATAGGAATCAAATCCACTACATAACTTTCTATCGATAAAGTATGCTACTGCTAGTGGATCATTTATTACACACCCAATTATGCCTTCTTGTTCCCAATGGAAATCAATATAAAATCTTGTTATTTCTGTAATGTACTTAGAAGTAGTTTTATCAAGTCTATTAATAAACTCTATAATATTTGGTGTAAGTACAATTTTTCTTGTTACATCAAGTCCTACCATATGGATTTTTTTAGATAAGTTCTTGTAAACGTAATCTGCACCATGAGGATCTACCCAGTAATTAAACTCTGCTACTGGGGAACAATTGCCATGAATTCTAAATGCTCCTCC
Source organism: Clostridium sp. CCUG 7971 (assembly GCF_017590215.1). Taxonomy (GTDB): domain Bacteria; phylum Bacillota; class Clostridia; order Peptostreptococcales; family Peptostreptococcaceae; genus Faecalimicrobium. Next base: position 12,470 of record NZ_JAFFPK010000175.1, on the reverse strand, counting down.
CATAGATACAAATTCATCTAAGTTATTAAATGCATCTTTATCTTTCATAAGAGCTTTTGCAATATTAGTAAGAGGTCCCAATGCTATAATAGATACATCTTTATTATTTTTTAATGTATCGATTATAAAGTCAACTCCATTTTCTAATATTTCTACATTTACCTCTTCATAGAAATTTTCTCCTACTCCATCTTCTCCATGAGTATCTTGTGCTGTTACAAGCTCTCTTTTTATCGGGTATTCTTCTCCAACATATACTGGTATATTAAGTGAAGAACACATTTGAAGTGCTTTTAGAGCATTTTTTGCTCCTAACCTTGCAGGTACATTTCCACTGCACGTAGTTATACCTACTACATCTAGCTCTGGTGAGTTAATTGCTAGAAGAATTGCCAGAGAATCATCTATCCCTGGGTCACAATCAATTATTACCTTTCTTTTTTGCATGACAATCTCCTCCTTAAAATATTTATAAGGAGAACCTATACGCTTTTTTAACATAAAAAAAGCCGTATCTAAGGGTAATTCTTATATACTGCCACTATATAAATACCTTAGTTTTTTATACTTGGAGGTTCTCGAACAAGTCCTAGCTAATATTTGGGTAGCTAGTATTTTATATTTTAACACAAATTTATACTTATGTTAAATATTTTTATACTACTTTAATATCTATTAAATATCATGATTTATATAGTTTTTATGCATTTTTTTACACTACCTTTTATAATATCAAAAATTTTTACAAAATAAAAGTCTAGTAATGCAAATGTTTTCTTGTATAATTGATAATAAGATAAATTTTAAGTAATTAACTTTTGGGGAAAAGTTTAAAATATTATAAAATAACTTAATTTAAAAGAATGGGAAAATATATGGTTAGAAACTTAATAAAAAAAATTACAGATGATATAGGTAACCATAATAACTTTAGTAAAGAAAAAAAAGAGGAAATAGAGTACAGTTTATTAATAACAGTTTTCGAAATAATAAAGATAATTATTATAATCTCACTATTTTCAATTTTAGGATATTTCAAAGAAATTATAGTTATTATGATAGTAATGTCATTCACTAAGCCATTCATTGGGGGATATCATGAAGATACTCAAGTTAAATGTTTAGTATCATCAATTATAATCTCATCAATGATTCTTTACTTATCTTTAAACAATCAATTAAATTTAATAAGCTTAATTTTATTAAATAGCTTAAATATTTTTGCTATATATAGTAGAGCACCTGTGATTAATGCTGATATGCCTATAACTAGAGTAGATTTAATAAATCGAAATTGTAAATTAGGAGTAATAAATAGCATTATATTTTCTTTAATAGCTCTAGTTTTACATAATATAGGGGTTTATAGTTGCATTATTACATGGACACTCCTTATAGAAGTCTGTCTCATGTTTAATAAAAAAACATTTTTTAAAAGGGAGGAATAGGTTATGAAGATTAAGAAGTTTTTAGGTGGAGTTATGCTTTTATTATCAGCTGTTGTAGTTAATGCTGGTGTAGCATCAATGGCATTAGTAGGTACAGAGGAAATGCCTCAGTCAATGAAGAATAAAAGATAAATATGTTACTAATAGCTGATTTAATTAGTACTATAATTCAATCAATTTTAGTTAGTTATTTTCCATATTATTGTATGAAAAAAGACAATTTAATTCGACAAGAGGGTACTAGTTTAAAATTAGTTGGTAGTGCTTTATTTATATTTCTTTCAATTCAATTTATAAGCATTAAAATAGGAGGAAGTTCTCTTTCTCTTATTTTAATGGATATATTAAATATCCTGATACTACTTTGTTTTTACTTTAAAAATTATAATAGAGTGATAATCTCATATAGTTTAATATCTATTCTATTTATACTAACATCAATTATATTTGGAAATATACACTGGTCATACATACAAGGTCTAGTTTCTATCAAGGATTCCGTTATATCTGAAATAATTGTAATGTATCTTCCTATGTATCTTATAGAAATTTCTATTTTTATATTTATCGATAAAATTTATGAAATTTATAAATTTTTAAATAGAAGAAAATATTCTTTTGAAATACTTTTATTAATTTTATTTTCACTTAATTACATATTGTCTCTGTCTTTAATAATTCATGGTAATGATAATGTAGTTTTAAAAAATATTTTTATATTATCGTTAATAGCCTTTGTAGCTATAGTATGTATGTATTTTGTTAATTTAAAAAAGAAAATGTATGAAATAGATATGCTAAACAAAGTATTAAATGAAAAAAATGATGAATTGAGAAAAATAAAGCATGACTATGGTTCTCAAATATCATACATTAATGGATTATATATAATGGAACAATATGAAAGGTTAGGTATTGTTTTAAAAGATGTTATAAATGGTAACAATAATATTTCCGATAACTTAAAAATTTTATCTAATTCAGAATCTATAATTTCTATTATTGTTACATCATTAATAACTGATGATGTAAATGTAATAGTAGAAGAAGAGTCAGATTTATCTGAGCTTCAAATATCTGAGTATGAACTTCAAAAGATAATTTCTAACATAGTTAACAATGCAGTAACTGCTATGAATGGTAGTGGATTAATCGTTATCAAAACTTATAAAATTTTTAATTCTATATATATAAATATAAGAAATGATGGACCAAAAATTGATGAAAAAATATTAGATAAAATATTTAATCCAGGTTTTACAACTAAGGGAAATAACGATAATGGATTTGGATTATCTATAGTAAAAGAATTAGTAAATAAAAATAATGGTAAAATATCTGTAATAAGTAATGATGATTATACCGAGTTTAAGATTATTTTTAAGATATAAGATTAAAGAATAAAATATAAAGAGAGTAAGTATTAATACTTACTCTCTTTATATTTTATTCTTTACCCGCTGATACTGTCATACTTGCTATAAATTTCTTTTGGAATATACTAAATATCACAACCATTGGTAATACTGATAAAACTGCCCCTGCCATCATCTTTGGATAATGTGTTCCAAACTGACCTATAAATAATCTAAGCCCAGATGCTAATGGTAACTTGTCTGGTGTAGAATTAACAATTAATGGCCATAAGAAGCTATTCCAGGCTCCAAGCCCTCCAAGTATTGCAACAGTCGCTAGTGCTGGTCTTACTATTGGAACCATTAATTTAATAAATATTGTAAATTGAGAAGCTCCATCTATTACTGCCGCTTCTTCCATTTCTCTTGGTATCGATTTAAAATGTTGACGTAATAAAAAAGTATAGTATATACTAAACACTCCAGGTATTACTATTGCCATTAGAGTATTTAGTAGTCCCATTTTTTGTATAATTTGATACTGTGGTATTATATACATTTGTCCTGGAACCATCATAGCTGCCATAAGAAGTAAAAATATAGTGTCTTTAAATTTAAAATCTAATCTTGCAAATGCATAAGCTGCTGGTGTTACTATTATTAGCTGTAAAATAACTGTAAGTACTGTTATTGTTATTGTATTCATATAGTATTGTCCAAATGGAAATTCTTCAAATATTTTCGTGTAATTTTCAAATCTAAATACTTCTGGAAGAATTGTTGGTGGTACAGCTTCTGCTTCTGCTAATGTCTTTACTGATGTAAGTAGCATCCATGCAAATGGCAATACTATAAATATAGCTAATATTGTAAGAGTTATATGCGTAAATATTTTAGAACTCTTCTTTATTTTCATATTATTATTCCCCCTTAATATTACTCATCAGAATAATGTACCCATCTTTTTTGAAGTTTAAATTGTATTAAAGTTATTGTCATTATTATTAAAAATAAAATTACGGCAACTCCAGATGCGTATCCTTTATCTCCTAGCGTAAACCCTAAATCATAGAAGTACCTTGTCATAGTTATTGTACTTTCATATGATGGACTCCCTTGTGGAATTAACATAAATACAACATCAAATAATTGGAATGATCCTATTAATGACCATATAACTATGAAAAATATACTTGGTGTTAATAAAGGTATTGTTATATGTATAAATTGCTTAAATGGAGATGCTCCATCTATTGATGCAGCCTCATAGTATGATTCTGGTATAGATTGAAGTCCACCTAAAAGAATCATTATTTTATACCCTAGCCCTCCCCATATAATAAATATCATTATTACTACTCTTGCTAAATCTGGATTTGAAAACCACATTTGACCTTCAAGTCCTATAAGTTTTAGAACTTGATTCACCAACCCGTACTCTGCATTAAACATCCATTGAAAAACTAATGTTGATGCTGATGCCATTGTAACAACTGGTAAGAAATACAATGTACGATATATACCTTTTCCTCTTATATTTTTATTTAATAAATTAGCAATGCATATAGAAATTATGACCATTATAGGTACAGTTACTATAACATATAAAAAAGTATTTCCTACTGCCTTAAAAAATAATGGATCCTCTAATAATCTTTTAAAATTATCTATTCCTACAAAATCCCATTGTCCAAAAGACCCTAAATCAGTTAAACTATAAAATAAATTCAATACAAATGGTATAAAGTTAAATACTACTACACCTATTAAAAGAGGTAATATAAACATGTACCCTGTTATATTTTTTCTCATCTTCTTTTTAAATTTAGATTTTTTTCTTAATTCTTTATCTTCATAAGTATTATTTTTAGAATCAATATTCTCTACTTTAGCGCTCAAATCAAGCTCCTCCTTAAACATATATCTTATTATTAAAAGAATACAGATTCAAAATAAGAATCTGTATTCTTTTAAAGTAATACTCTATTTTTTCTCAGCGTCTAATACTTTTTGTATTCCTTCTTGAGTCTTTTTAAGTGCTTCATCTAGAGCCATATTTCCATTTAAATATTCATTAAAATTATCATTTATTACTTTATCCCATTTAGATGTATCGAAACTATTTGGTAGAGGCATCGCTCCTTGTGCAGCATCTGTAAGTGGAGTGACATCTATTCCTAGTTGTTCCTTCATAGATGATGAAAATACATCTTGAACATCTTTACGAGATTGAGGAACTGATGCTAACTTTGTATATTTTTCCATAGACTCTTTACTTGACATAAATTTTATAAAGTCAAATGCTTCTTTGGGATGTTTACTATTTGAAGATATTGCATTTCCTAAACCATGTATAACAGTACTTCCTTTAGCTTTTTCATTAATTTTTGGTATTTGATATATTTCAAAATTTCCAGCAACTTTTGCTTGTTCTGGATCTGAATATCCAAGTATGTGATATGAGCCTGCTTGTATTGCTAAAGCTTTATTTGATTTAAATATTGTACTAGTTTTTAATTCTCTATTTAAATCTATCGGTGTATGTAAGTCACTAGTTGCTAATTCAAAATATTTCTTAAACCCGTCTTCTGTTTCATGAGAATTTATCATTGCCTTTGTCTTATCATCGCTTAATATAGTTCCTCCTGCTGCTGCAACTTCATTAAATACACCTAATTGATTACTTTCAGTTGTAAAAGTAGTTATTGGATATATATCATTTGGTAATTTAGTTTTAGCATCTTGTAACCAAGCCATCATTTCATCCCAAGTCCAATTTTCTTTAGGTTTCTCTATACTATACTCTTTCATTAACTCTGTATTTACTAATAATACATTTGCATCCCAAAACGTTGGAATTGCATATTGCTTTCCATCTTTATTATATAAACTAGTTAAATTTTCAAGATAATCATCCATATTAATATTATTTTCTTTTATCATATCAGTCATATCAGCTAGCATACCACTACTAGAATATAAGTTAAAGTTAGTTGCATTCATCCACAATATATCTGGTGCAGAACCTCCAGTTGCTGCTGTTTCCATTTTAGTCCAATAATCGCCAAATGAATATTGTTCTAATTTTATATCTATGTTTGGATTTTTATCTTCATATTCTGTTATTAATGTTTCTATAGCCTCTTTATGCATCGGATCCCAAGTTGCATATCTTAATTCTATTTTGTCGCTTCCCCCTGTAGAACTACATGCTGTTAAACCTAATATTGACATTAGTAATGCGCTTGCTATAATACCTTTTTTAAATAACATAATAGCTCTCCCCCTTTTTAATAACTGTTTATAGTTATCTAATAAATTTTAACTTATTAATTTTTAACAGTTATATCATTTATGGCTTTCTTCCAAAACGCTTGTACATCAACAACCTCTTTATTTAATCTTGAATGTTCTGCAGCAAATGCCATTATATGACTTTCTACAGATTTAGTTGCGCTAGTTTTACCTTCTCCGCCATTTTCAGAAACTAACTTTACAAAATCTTCCATTATACCATGATCCCCTCCACCATGACCTCCTACAACTTCTTCGGGTGTTATAGTCTCTATCATATTCTGTCCATATTTTCTAAACCTTTTAATCTCTATAGTATTTTTAACATGATTTCCCCCAACCTCACCATGAGTAAACATCAATTTTATAGTTCTGTTGCATTCTTCTGTAAATGCAGATAAGTTAAATGTTGCCGTTACTTCATCTTCAAATTCTAATATTGTAACCATATGATCTACAACATTATTATCACATTTATATACACATCTTCCATAAGGACCTGTTCTTAGAGCTTCTTTTAAATTTTCCTTTGTAGGTATTGGATGAACTATTTTAGCAAATATTGGTTTCTCTGATAAATATAATTTTTTAGCAGAATACGGACATTTTTTTTCAACTTCCTCTTTACAATCTAAGCATCTATCTGCCATTCCATCTTTAAAGTTTTTAACCCTCATATGAGTTAAGTGTCCAAATGATGATACGCTAGTACACTTTTTATTTGTTAACCATAGCAATATATCCATATCATGACAACTTTTAGCTAATATTAGTGGACTTGTTTCATTGCTATTTCTCCAATTTCCCCTAGTAAAACTATGAGCAAAATGCCAATATCCTATATTCTCATTATGTTGTATACTTACAAGTTCACCTAATTCTTTACTATCTACTATTTCTTTTAATTTAGAGAAAAATGTTGTATATCTAAGTACATGACATATCATAAATACTTGATTAGGAAACTCTTTTGCTAACTCTCCTAGTCTAACTATATCTTCTAGCCTATTAGACATAGGTTTTTCAAGAAGTATATGATACCCTTTTTCCAAAGCTAATTTTGTTGGTTCATAATGAGACTCATCATTATTAGCTATTATTATCGCATCTGCTAATCTATCCTTTTCTAATAAATCTTCCCAGGTTTCAAATACATTTTCATCATTTATATTGTATTGTTTTTTACATATATCTCTTCTTAATTCGTGAGGTTCTGCTACTGCTACGACTTCTCCTAATTCTGGATTTTCTTTTAAGTATGGAACATATGCATGCATACCTCTAGCCCCAGCACCTATTATAGCTACTGTTATTTTTTTCATATATAATCCCCCTCATTTTAAGCCTTTATCTTTTATTAACTATAATTGTAGTACTATATACATTTTTTGTATTTGTAATTTTCTTTAATGTTTTTATAATTTTTTGTTATTTATTTTGAATTTTCTTGAAATATCTTGTAACATATTATTAATATATATTTTCAAAAAGGAGGATTTAAAATGTTTAAACAAACTGCATGCTTAACATTTGAGAAATACGGAAGTACAATATCTAATTTTCCCTCAAATATTTTAACTTCTAAAGACAAAATCTTTCTAAAACTTAAATCTAAATCTATAGATAATTTATTTATTTCATCTGAAGATACATATGTTAGACTTATAAAAGGAGTTATTCTTATTGTTGTATCTGATAATTTATCTGGCATAAATTTAAACTCTTACATACTAAACAAACAGATTTTATTAAAAAAAGGCACTTTTTATAATTTCATACCTATATCTAAGGACTGCCAACTTGAATTATATCTAGATAATAAATCTACAAATTATATTTCGTTAGAAAATACTTATACTTATAATGAAGTTATTCCTACTATATCTATAGATAAAATATATACAAAATTTTATCAAGAAAAGCCAGTTAATTATTTATTTAAAGGAGAAAAACATTATTTTTGGGAACTTACATTTGTAGATAGAGGTGTTTTATATACAAATGTTGATGGAATAGAATTTAAATTACAACAGGGTGACATATTATTTTATTCTCCTAATCAGTATCATAGCCAATATACTGATGAAAACAAATCCTGTTCTTATCTAACTCTAAGTTTTGACATGAATTTTGAAGATATAGGGCTTCTTTCTAATAAAGTTTTTACCTGTAATAAAAAACTTCATTCTATCATGTATAGTCTTATGGATGAATTACATTCTGATAATTTATATAAAAATGAACTTATAATCTGTCATTTAAAACAACTTATTTTAACTATACTTAGTATGAATATAGAAAAATCTTTAATTAAGCCTAAAAATAGGGTTCAGCAATTTTATGACGATACTCTTTTAGATGATATATTAAAGTTTATTAACAAAAATATTTATGAAAATATAAATATTAGGATAGTGTGTGATGAATTTAATATTAGCACTTCTAAGCTTCATCTTCTCTTTAGAAGTAATCTTGATACTACACCGAAAGCTTATATTAATACTTTAAAGTTAAAAATAGGCAAAGAATTAATAAAAGACTCAAAGTATAGTATTAGTGAAATATCTAATATATTAGGTTTTAATTCAATACATTATTTTTCAAATACCTTTAAAAAGGCTTATGGATTCTCTCCTACAGAATATCTTAGGTCGGTTAATATAAATAATTAAGAGGACCCATATCTAGGTCCTCTTTTATTTGAGTAACTTATAATCTATTTAATTATATTTATACATTCATCAATAACTTCATTATCCATACCACCTAATTGAATCAATTTAGTTGCATTTTTAACTGCAGACTTATCGCTTCCTTTTTTAGCTAATATGACAGGATAATTTTTTGCCAAAGGAGAAACAGTAAGAGCATCAACTAAAATATCTCCTTTAGATATATAAAATTCATTTGTACCTTTATAGAATTTTTCAACTACTGCTTGATTAGTGGAATATCTATCTAATCCGCCTAGTCTCGTTGCTTTAGTTTTATTTACTATAGACTGATCCATTACTGATGTTGAGCCTATAACATAGTTTTGTACATTATTTGTATTATAAGTTAAATCTTTACCATTTGTTAATATGATCGGTACTCCATCTCTACTTGCAACAGATGATACACTCATTGCATCTGCTTCACCTTTATATCCATTCACTAAAAATACCTTATCAATATTTTTTATTTTCTTTATCTCATTAGCTACCTCATAACTAGTTTTTAATCTATCTATTCCTCCAAGTCTTACAACTTGTATACTATCTGATTTTAATTTATCTTCTACAGCTTTACTTACGGCTGATGTACTTCCTATAATATAAACTTTATTAACTCCTTTAAGTCTTGACATAGTATCATTTGGTATAGAGTCAGTTTTTGTTAATAGTATAGGAGCATTTGTAGCACCTGCTAAACCACTTGCACTTAAACCATCTGCCACTGTGTTATCTGCATTGACTAATATTGCTGTATTATAATTTTGATGATCTGCTATAAGACCTGCTGTCTCATATCTATTTGAACCTTTTATTTCATCTATAATCAGGTTAGATTCTGCTTGGTTTATAGTGTTTATACTACCTTGTCCTACATATCCTTTAACTGTAAAATCATGACTTCCTGGTATTGGATTAGTTACACTTGAAGGTATCACTCTATCTGGATTTATTTCTATATTTGATCCACGATTATCAGAAATTATTGTAACATGCCCTTTTGATGCATTATATAAATTTTTCCCATTTTTATCGTTTACTGATGTTGATGTATTAAATACACCAAGTCTATATCTATTATAATCATCATTTATACCTAACGAAGATAAATAAACATCCATTTCATTCATAAAGCTGGCTGCCTTCTCTCCCCAAAAAGGATCTGATGCATATTTTACATTATTTCCTAAATTTTTATTTCCTACGTTACTTCCATAGTATTTATAACTTTTTGGATTCAAATATCCATTTGACATCCAATCTCTAGCAAATTCATCAATACACACTTCTATGCTTTCAAATTTCTTTGCATCTTGGGGACTAGAATCTTTAGCATTTAATCCAAATATATTATTTTTTTCCTTAGCAAGTTTTGAAGTTCCTCTAGCCGATTCATTCATAGCTATACCAATCATATAAGATGCATTAACCCCATATTTATTTTGAGCTTTTATAAAATATTTCCCAGCTCCTTTTAATACACTATCTACTGGAGTTTTGCTTTCAAAGTATTTATTTATATCATCTGCACTGTATGATGATTTACTTCTTCCTGATAGATATTGATAGTAATTATAATATGGATTATTACTATTTACTGCATTGTTATGATTATTTGATTTTGCATCAGATATTAAATTTTCTATATCAGTATAAAAATAGTTTCCATCATAACTATAATATCTTTTCCCTGATACCATGAATGATGGCGCTTTACCTATACTTCTTTTGCTTCCATTATTACCCTCTACATTAGAACTTATATAGTGGTTTAGTTGCCCATTTACAGTTTCATAATAACTTAGATTTTTGGCTTGATTTATAGGTAGTAATACTATATTAACACCATCTTTGTCAGCTTTTTCTATCCAACCTGTATACCCTGATATCTCTACTTTTACCATATCTGCAGTCTCTTCTATTACCGGTACATCGTCTATAAATCCATGGTTTATATATGTATGAGCATCTGACTTGTTTGCATTTGGATACACATTTGTTGTGTAATTCATTGAATCTTGAGATATCCCTTCTCCTATTTTAACGATACGCCCTATTGAGTTTGTTGTATACGCTACCATACCATCACTATTTATAACAGTTGGTATAATATTTTGAGATACATATTCATTTTCTAAACTATTCGCTATATTTACTGCATTATCTAAAGTATCAGTTCCTTCTACAAATGTATACGAACCATTTGCATGAGCTAGGGCAACTTCGTAATTTGAATCTGTTTTTAGTTTGAAATAATTAATACTAGATAACTCTTCTAAATCTTGTTGTACTTCTTCTGGAGCATAATTATAAGATTGGTATATCCTTGGTATTGATTTTTGATATGTTTGATACTCATTATTTTCATTTGCATAAGATAATGGAACTATGCTATTAAAAGCAATAGCACTAATAACTATACTTGCACAAATATTTTTCTTTAGTTTCATAAAATTCCCCCTAATTATAATAAAATTTCTATGCATAAATTATAACATAGTTTTATTTATAAACTAATAAAAGTACCTAATTAAAGGTACTTTTATCTATATCGACATTTATTTTTTAAAAACATATTTATCTATAAATGAATATATTCGATTAAAATATTCATCTCCTAATATATCGTATCCATTTACATGTTGAACTCCATCTATTAGCCAAAGCTCTTTTTTATTGTGTGGTATACTATCATATATTATTTTACTACTTTCTGGGGCACACACTTTATCTTCCTTACCATGTATTAAAAACACTGGTACAGTTATATTCCTAACTGCTTCATATGGCTTTACATCGTCATAACTAAATCCTGATTTCATTTTTGTATATAAATTACCCATAAACTTTGCATAGCTAATAGGTAAAAATGGTATATTTTCCGCTTCTATTCCTAATCTTATAGCGTCTTCCATTTCATGATATGGTGAATCTACTATATAGAAGTCTACATACTTATTTTTTTCATTTATTTCAGAATGCATTAAAACCGTTCCTGCTCCCATAGAATGTCCATGAGCTCCTAATTTTCCTTTAGGATATCTTTCTTTAACAAACTTAGCTACACTGTCTAAGTCAAACTTTTCATATAAACCAAATGTATAATCATCCCCTCCAGTGTTTCCTGTATGCCTTTGATTATATATTACAACGTTATATCCTCTTTCAAGATATTCAAAGGCTTTCTCTAAATATTCATAGTAGTAGCTTTCTATACCATGTACTAATATAATTGTATTTTCTGTTTTAATATTTGACTTTATAAACTTTGTTTCTACATCATATCCATTCTTTGGTGATTTTATAGATAAATCTTCATATTTATAATTTTTAAGCCTATCTAATGGTTTATTTTCTCTATTTGAAAATACTTCTAAAACTTCTTCATTTTTTATACTTTGTTCAGATCCAACCGATCCATCATAAACTAAATATCCTACTACATAAGATACTATTAAAAATAGTATGGTTATTATTGATACACTTATAATTGCTATTTTCTTTTTACTTTTCATATATTACTCCTTACTTTTAATACTATTACCTGATGCTAAAACTAAGTATACATTATTTTTTTACTTTTTTCTACATGTTTTTAATTTTAATACATTCATGTCTATACACTGTGTCTTTATTTTCAAAATAAAAGGCTATAGATT
>NZ_JAFFPK010000174.1 GCF_017590215.1 Clostridium sp. CCUG 7971 | reverse complement strand
TTTTAAATATTTTTATTAAATAAAGCTAAATAATACGATATTTTTATTATTTTCTTAATATTTTGATATATTTCAAGTGCTATGCTATACTATAAATATTAAATTTATAAATATAAGGAGTGTTCATATGAAATCAAATAGATTTGAAAACGTTATGCCAATGATGAAAAGTGATAATTTAACTCAATGATAGTTACAGATCCTACATCAATATTTTATTTAACTGGAAAAATGATACATCCAGGTGAAAGATTTTTAGCCTTATATATTAATACAATGGTAATCATAAATTATTTGTAAATGAATTATTCCCTGTACCTGAAGACCTTGGAGTAGAAAAAGTTTGGTTTAATGATACTCAAAATCCTATAGAGTTACTATCTACTTACATAAATGAAAAAGAAGCAATGGGTATAGACAAATCTTGGCCAGCAAGGTTTTTATTAGCTCTTATGGAATCTTTAAAAGATACAAAGTTTATAAATTCTTCTTATATAATAGACACTTTAAGAATGCAAAAAGATGAAGAAGAAAAAGATTTGATGAGAAAAGCATCAGAGATAAATGATATGGCCATGGATAAACTACAACAAATTCTTTTAAATAACTTAACAGAAAAAGAAATGGCATCAGAATTAGCTAAAATTTATGAAAACCTTGGAGCTGATGGATTTTCTTTCTCTCCGATAGTTGCATATGGAGCTAACGGGGCTGATCCTCATGCTAAATGTGGCAATAATAAATTAAAGCCTGGAGATGCTGTAATATTAGATATTGGCTGCGTAAAAAATAAATATTGTTCTGATATGACAAGAACTGTATTTTATAAAGAAGCACCTAAAAAAGCTAAGGAAGTATTTGAAATAGTACTTGAAGCTAATAAAAGAGCAATATCAATGGTAAAACCAGGCGTAAGGTTTTGTGACATAGATAAAGCAGCAAGAGATTATATAACAGAAAAAGGATATGGTAAGTATTTTACTCATAGAACAGGTCACTCTATAGGACTTGAAACTCATGATATGGGAGATGTATCAGCAGTAAACACTGATGTATTAAAGCCAGGTATGATTTTCTCTGTTGAACCAGGTATATATCTACCAGGTGAATTTGGAGTTAGAATAGAAGATTTAGTATTAGTTACAGAAAATGGACATGAAATACTAAACAAACATACAAAAGAACTAAATATTATAAAATAACAAAAA
>NZ_JAFFPK010000173.1 GCF_017590215.1 Clostridium sp. CCUG 7971 | reverse complement strand
AAGCCCATATAGCCATTGCTTCTATGTTTCTTTCTCCTGATGCAGCTAATTTTGATAATGCTCCTAAAACTCCTATTATTGCCCCTGTACCTATCATTGCTCCTAATGATATAGATGCTGGACCTATAACATTCTTTATTTGTAACTTAGCAGGCGTTGTAGCCTTCTTTTGAATCATAAATATCGTTCTTATAGACATTATCGCACCAGTTATTAATATAAATGGTAAGAATACTGGCCATATCATATCTGATATTTTAGTTATTACAGCTTCTAGTTGATGTAACATTTGCCCCATTTTCGACTCCTTTTCTTTAGCTTTATTAGTTTTGATGAATTAATAAAATATAAAAAATAGCTAAATAATATTTTTATTATATTTCTTCAAGTTTCTAAATTACATAAACTGCCCTATTACACTTACAAATAAATTAATTTTATTTTCATAAATAAAATCAATTTATTTGTCTAAACATGTAATTTTTATAACTTGAAGTGCCTATTTACGATTAGAAGTTTATCAATTTTCGTCGATAAAAGTCAACGTAGTATTTTTTGCAATATTTTTTTATTTCAACAAATTCAATTTTACTATTCAACAGTTTATTTAATTGTTTGGTTAAATTTCTCATTTATTAGTTTTGCATATATTCTCGTTTTTGATATTCTATCAATAACTTCACATTTATCTTCTATAACAACATCTTTTCTCTCATTCCAAAGTCTATCGAATACGTTGCTACAAATATCACCAAATTCATTATTTTTTATCATTACATAATCATTTATATCTTGCGTTGGATGTACTTTTGTAAACTTTATTGTCTTAGATAAATATAAAGATGGCGCTTTATTATGTCTAAACTCTTCTACAAAATTTCCTCCAACAAGTTTTATATTTATTTTTTCAGATTCTTGTAAGATTCTTTCTATATACTCTATATGTCTTTCTCTTTGTTCAAAACTTAAAGTAATTGGTATGTTAAAGAAGTTCATTTTACCTGTAGAAATATAGTCTCTTAGCTCTGATTCATAAATAAGTATTTTTATATCTGAGCTATAAGTTACATTTTGAAGGAATAGATTAATTTTTTGCAGTTCATCTATAATTTCTGTATTATCGCCAAAGACTTGTCTTCCAATCTCCATAAACAATTCTCCTGGCATTAGTAATTCATTTATAGATCCCATTAGCCATCTTAAATCGCTTCCCATTATATATTGAACATATATTTGATTTTTTATTATAGATAAAGAATCTAACCTTTCAAACATTTTCTTTCCTCTATTTTTAAGTATATTTTCTAAACTATAATACATATCATCTACAACATCTTTTTCCTTTGACATGTTAGTAAGTAAGCATCTTTTATCCTTTGTAAATAAGGCGCTGTGGAATATATTATCCTTTATTACTGATAATATTGATCCTGATTCTACTTCACAGTTATATATTTCAAAATCCATTTCGGGATGAGCTATAATCATATTAATAGTTAATATAGTATTTAATATGGAATCTTCATTCATTCCATCAAATCCCATAAGAAACCTTACTCTTACTTGATAGTCGCCTTCTAACTCAGATAACGCTTGCTTCATGACTGATATAGATCTCTTATCATCATTATTTACATGATATAAATTAGCAGATATTATCATATCCAATTTTTTTGATTTACTTAAAAATAGTTCTGCATCATTCGTTAAATACTGCTTTCTAAGACTTGGGTTGATATGAGTTGCACTATTATAATTATCTTCTGATCGAGTACCTTTATATATATTTATATTTTTTACTTCAGCCGTAGTCATATATGCATTTTTTAAACTTCTCTCTATATATTGAACTAATACTTCGTCATTATATATCTCTTTACTTATCTCAAAGTAGTCTAGTAGACCTTGCTTTGATTTTTCACTTAATGAACTTACTATAAATCTTGCTGTAGTTTTACATATTTCTGAAATATTTTTTTGACTCGGTAGGTTCTTTGTATTAATCCATTTACTGATATAAGATATGTCATACCCTAACTCTTTAGCTAGTGTTCCTTTTTTCTGATTTGATAAATATAATAATTTTTCTAATAATTGCCCAAATGTTGTACTATTCATATAAATACCTCTCTTCATATGTTTTTATATTGTTTTATAATTGCTTTTTTATTTTATGAACTCGTTGATATATTATATCTTAAAATCACAAGTTAAATTTATTTGATTTTTATTTGATTTTTTTGAAACTATTTTATTTTTTATTCAAATTACTTCAGTCACTTTCCCTTCATTCAAACTATAGGTATATGTTATCCTATAGTTATTCAAAATATTTCTTTTAATCGGTGCCTATTTACAAAACACAAATTAAAGGAGAAAACATTATGAGTACTTTAAATCAAAGTAAAAAGAAATTTGCAACTGGTTGGTTAATTGTTGTTGCATGTATGCTTATACAAGCTATACCATTTGGTGTTGCAGCAAATATACAACCTCAATTCGTAAGTTACGTTGTTGAAGAACATGGATTCACACTTGCTGGATTCTCTTTAATATTTACATTAGGTACTGTAGTATCTGCTATTGCTTCACCTATAATAGGTATGATGTTTAATAAAATAAATGCAAAAGTTATGTATTTATTAGGATGTATACTTTCTGGTGGAGGATTCTTAGCATTCTCTATGTGTCAAGAATTATGGCAATTCTATATTGTTGCTGGTGTAGTACAAGTTGGTACTGCAGCTATATCTTCAATAGGTGTACCACTTTTAATAAATGGATGGTTCGATGAGTTATCTAAAGGTAAAGCTATGGGTCTTGCTTTTGCCGGTGGATCTATAGGTAATATATTCCTTCAACAAATGACTGCTTTCTCATTAGCTAGTAATGGCGCTAGTAAGTCTTACATGTTATTCGGAGCTTTATCATTAATAGTAGGAATACCAGTTACTTTATTATTCTTAAGAATGCCTAAAAACGATAGCGAAATCGTTAAAGGTTCTAAAAAAGAAAATGGTAAAGAAGGAAATTCTCAAAATACAGTTTCAGTAGACTGGGGATATACTTTTAAAGAAGCTAAAAATCTTAAATTCTTCTGGGTATTTGCTTTAGGTTTATTCTTCTTAGGTATGTATGTTTCTGCTTTAGCAGTTCAGTATCCAGCTTACTTAAAAGTTCATTTAAAATTAGCTCCTGTTATAGTTGGTTCTGTTGGATCAATATTTGCTTTATTCTCTTTAGGTGGAAACTTATTTGGGGGAATAATATTTGATAAATTAGGTGTAACTAAAGGTCTTATGGTAGCATCTGTATTAGCATTTATTTCATGTTTAGCTTTAATGTTCTCTGGTAGTATACCGCAACTTGCATTCGTATTCGCTGCATTAAAAGGTTTATCAGTTTTCGCTTACATGATGGGACCTTCTCTACTTGCAGGATCATTTTTCGGTAAAAAAGAATTTGGTGCTATATTAGGTGTAGTTCAAATATTCTTTGCCGTAGGATTTGCTGCTGGTTCATCAGTATTCGGTGCACTAGTTGATAATCTTGGATACGGAGTTGCTTGGTCAGCTATATTAGTATTCATAGTAATATGCTACGGTTCATTAATATTAGCTTCTATAGGTATGGCTAAATTAAACAAAGAAAGAATAGCAAAGTTAGAACTTGAAACTAAAAAAATTGGATAAGTTTTATAAAGAAAACTATGATATCTGTATTATACAGATATCATAGTTTTTTATATTAATTATTAATTTTAATATCTTGTATATCATCTATAGATACTGGCTTTGAATAAATGTATCCTTGTATATAAAATTTATCATTTTTTATTTTCTTTATAGCATCCCTTTGAGATATTTTTTCAACACCCTCTGCTATTATAGTTTTTCCTTTAATTATAGTTAACTGTGAAAGAAAATTCATTATTAATTTTCTGACCTCAGATCCCTCCATATCATCTATAAAATATTTGTCTAGTTTTATTATATCAAAATCAAGTTTTTCTAATATGTCTAGATTAGAATACTCAACTCCAAAATCATCTATTGCAATCATAAATCCTACTTCTTTTAATTCTTTTATAGATTTTTGTATCTTTTCTAGGTCATTTATACCTACCTTTTCTATAATTTCCAAACAAATTTTGTTATTTCCTATTTTACTATCTAATATACATTTTATAATTTCATTAATAAACTTTTCATTTTCTATTTCTTTTAATGATACATTTATTGATATATAAAAATTATCATTTATTATATTATTTGTTTTTTTTACTATATCATACTCTTTAATAGCTCTTTTAAGCGCCCATATAGAAATATCGAATAACATATCATTTTCTTCAATTTCTTTTATAAATAAATATGGAGGCACTATACCTAACTTTTTATCTTTTAATCTTAATAATGCTTCGAATCCAACTATATCATTTTTCTTAGGATTTACTATTGGTTGATAAAACAGTAAATATTCATTATTATTCATTCGTTCTTTAATGTTAATTTTAATTCTTTTCTTCTTAATTTTTGGATGTATATAAACATACATTATGAATATATATATAGCTGCTATTAGTAAACTAATATTTAGTATAATTTTAGTTTCTTTAGAATTAAGATTTGATTTTTTTGCAAAATACTGATTTTGTATATCTTTGATAGGATTTTTATTTAATTTAGAATATTTTTCTAACATTTCATCAAACTTATCTATTACATATGCATTCTTTTTATTTCCTGCTATATATACAGGACCTGCTGAGTACTCGTATATCTTATTTTTATTTTCAAGTTCGTCATTTTTAATTGCCGCAACAGTTGCATCTACTTTTTTTTCACTCAACAATTTTATAGATTCTTCATAGGAGTTAGATTTAATAGGAACTATATTTATTCCCTTTTTTTCTAGAAACTTAAGCATCCACTCTGAATTCAATTCCTGCTCTATAAAAGCAAAATCTAATCCTTCTAATTCTTCTAACTCTCCATATAAAATATCTTTATTTGTATATACTCCATATGTTTCTGTGCCTATATAATGATTTGTATATATAAGTTTACTTTCTCTTTCTTCGCTATGACGTATACCAACTAGCAAATCTAATTCTCCACTTTCTAACTTTTTAATACTTTGTGGAAGCTCATAATCTACATACTCAAATTTAATACCTAAATCTTTTGCAAGTAATTCTAGTACATCGTGATAGTAACCATCTGGACATCCCTCTTTATTAATGAAATAATAAGGCTTATATTCATAAAATCCAACTTTAAATACTTTATTATATTTATTATCTGCACATACATTACTAGGAATAATGCAACTAATAAAAATAATAATGGTAAAAATCCTTTTTAATAGTTTATTCATATATTATTCCACCTTACTCAATTATCTTATTTATTATAGAGTTATCATATAAATAGTACTACATTTTTATACAAAAAACATCATATTCTACTACTTTTTTCCTTTTTTACTCCTTATTTCATTATTTTATGATATATTCTTATTTTTGTACCTACTTATTTAGATTATTTTTAAAATATATTTTAAAATATAATAAAAAAATGAGATACCAATATATCGATATCCCATTTTTTACGGTATTTTATTAAGCTTTAAATATAGTATTTCCTTCTTTTATAGTCTCTAAAACCTTAATATTTTTTATTTCTTCTGGATAAACTTCTAGTATATTCTTGTCTAGTATTACAAAGTCTGCATACTTTCCTACTTCTATACTTCCTTTTATATCTTCTTCAAAGTATCCATAGGCTCCATTTATAGTTGCAGCTTTTAATGCTTCTAATGGAGATATCTTATGTTGTTCACCTAATACTCTTCCTGTTTGAGTTTTTCTATTTACAGCATTATGAATACCTAGTATTTGATCTGGCATTTTTACTGGTGGATCTTGATGTATTGTAAACTTTAGACCTTCTTCTAATGCCCAACCTAGTGGAGATATATTTTGAGCTCTTTCTGGTCCAAATACTGATTCATAGTGATAATCTCCCCAGAACCAAACGTGATCATTAAAGAATGTTGGCACTGCTCCTAATTCAGCCATTTTCTTAATTTGGTCTTTTCTTACAGCTTGGCAGTGAACTAATACAGGTCTTAAGTCTGTTTTCTTTGTTGTATTTCCTGTTAATTCTAAAGCCTTTTCATAACATCTAAAGAATTGATCTATTGCAGCATCACCATTTGAATGAGTGTGAACTTGCCAGTTATTTTCTATACACATTTTGTAGTATGCTATCATATCTTCATCACTTTGAGTAGGGTATCCAAGGTAATCTTTAGATTCACCTTCTGGAACTTCATAATAAGGTTGAGTTAACCAAGCAGTTTTCCCTTGAGGAGAACCATCTAAGAAAGTCTTTCCTCCACCTACTTTATAGTGATTTACATACTCTCTTTTTGGAGTTCCTTCATTTGTTTTAATTAATTTTTCTGTGAAAGGCATTAATGCATATCCTAATATATCTATTTTTAATTTACCCATTTGACCTGCTGCTGTTAACATTTGATCATATCCTGGATCTAAGCTTGCATCTTGAGCTGTAGTTATACCTAATTGAGCGTATAAGTCTTGAGCTCTAACTAAACTATCTAAAACTTGTTCAAATTGAGGGGCTGGTACTATACCTTTTTTTTCTTCTGCCATTATAGCATTTTCTTCTAGTATTCCATTCGCTTCTCTTGAGTCTGGGCTTACAGTTTGTACAACTCCACCTTCTGGAACTACATAGTCTTCTCCAGCATATCCGTAAGCTTCTAATCCAAACGAATTGGTAACAGCTAAGTGTCCTGATGCATGTGTACAATATATTCCTATTTCTGTACTTACATCATCTAAATCAAATTTAGTAGGATGCTCTTTGTCTTCAAATTTAGTATTGTCATATCCAAATCCTATTACCCAAGCACCTTCAGGTAATTTAGTAGTTGCTATATAATTTCTTAATCTTTCTTTTACTTCTTCTACTGAAGTAGCATCTCCAAGCTGAACTAATAATAATGTTTGAGCTATCGCTGCTATATGTCCATGAGGGTCTATAAATCCTGGAACCATAGTTTTACCATCTAAATCTACAAGCTTAGTACCATCATCTTTCTTCGATAGAACTTCATCATTAGTTCCTACTTTAACTATCCTTCCATTTTCTACTAAAACAGATTCTACTACTGTGTTATTACTATCTACTGTAACAACGCTTCCATTAAAATAAATAGTTTTTTGCATTATGTTGCCTCCTAAGTTGTATAATTTATATAGAGTTTTTATATAAACATATTTTATTAAGATACTTTCTTATCTTCTAATGAACCTTCTAACTTATATTCTTGCCATTTCTTTAAACTGAATATTAATAACGCAGTTACGTTTATTCCAGA
>NZ_JAFFPK010000172.1 GCF_017590215.1 Clostridium sp. CCUG 7971 | reverse complement strand
GGGAAAGAACAGATAAAGCTGAGTTATTAAAAGTTCAAGCATTTGAAAATAATAAATAAAAATATTTAAATAAACAATTACAAGAATCTCATTTATTGAAGGTTAAACACTTTGATAAATGAGATTTTTATTTGGATTAAAAGCATGTATGCAATAAAAAACTTCATAATGAATATAATATCTTATTACGTTTTTAGTTTTGAATTCATTTCATACTAAAATTATATAAGTATTAAAATAGGAGGTAAAAATGGAAATTAGTCTATGTATGATAGTAAAAGATGAAGAAGAAGTAATCGAAAGATGTTTAAATTCTATAAAAGAAGTTGTGGACGAAATTATCATAGTAGATACTGGTTCTAGAGATAAAACTATAAATAAAGCAAAAAATCTTGGAGCAAAGGTATATGACTTTAAATGGGTTGAAGATTTCTCAAAAGCTAGAAATTTTGCATTTTCAAAGGCTACTAAGGATTATATAATCTGGATGGATGCAGATGATGTACTAAATAAAAGTGATATAGATAAATTTAAATTATTAAAAGAAAGTATAGATGAAAGTATAGATTCAGTAACTATGAATTATGTATTGTCAGTTAATAAAAATGGAGAAATTACAAGCTCTTTAAAAAGAAATCGATTAGTAAAAGCAAGTAATAATTTTAAATGGGTAGGTAAAGTTCATGAATATCTTGATGTAAGAGGAAATATAATCCATTCAGATATAAATATAATTCATAAAAAAGAAAAGGAATACACTAATAGAAATTTAAAAATTTATGAAAAACTAGTATCTACAGGAGAGAATTTTTCAACTAGAGATATTTTTTATTATGCAAATGAACTTTATGATAATAGACTTTATGACGATGCAATAAAACAATATATAAAATTTTTAGATAAAAAAGATGGATGGGTAGAAGATATTAAAGCAGCATGTTCTAAATTAGCAGATTGTTATTCATACAAAGGTGATAGCGAAAATGAGCTAAAATATATTTTAAAATCTTTTGAATATGATATACCAAGAGCTGATTTTTGCTGCAAACTAGGACGCAAATTTTTAAATGAAAATAAATTGGATGCAGCAATTTATTGGTATGAATGTGCAATAAATTTATCACCTCAAAAAGATAATATGAGTTTGATTAATCATGATATGTATACATTTTTACCGATGATACAACTTTGTGTATGCCATTATAGAAATGGAAATATTAAAAAAGCATATCTGTATAATGAAATGGCGTCTAAATATAAGCCAGAAGATGTGTCAGTAAAATATAATAAAGAATTTTTTAAAGATAAAATTGATAGAGATATAATTGAAGAAGTTGAAAAACTTTTAAACACTATGAATAAATCCTAGCTAGAGGCAAAAACTAAGTAAAATACTTAGGAGGTGATTTTATGGATTTTAATAATGATAATATTATAGGCAATTTACCTAAAAATATAAATAAAGAAGTACCATCACCAAATGAAGATGCAAAGAAAATAACAGCTGTAGTAAAACATTCTGGAGAGATTGTAGGATATGAATTATCAAATGGCCAAAAATTGACTAAAGAAGAAGGTATTCAAATGGCTAAAGAGGGAGAGATATTAGGCGTAGGAGTTGCAACTAGAAAAGGGAATGAGTACTTAAGAACTCTACCAGATGAAAAAGAAAACAATAATTTAAGTAACCTGCCCTCTATAACAGAATAATATGTATAAAAGGTGGTAGTTATATAACTACCCCTTTTATATATTAAAATAATCAAAATACATATCTATTTTGAATTAATATAGTTTTCAATGAATAAATTTAATTTTTGATTACCATATGATTTATATTTATTGGCTAAATATAATACATTAGATTTATCTTCCTCCAAACTAAATACTCTTAGATAGTTAAAAGTCTCTAAGTAGTCGATTAGTATACTATATAAGTTACCTATTTTTACTTTATACTCTAAATCTGATGAAGAATTATATAATTCTCTAAGTTCTAGCAAATCAGCAATTATATGGCTTTGATATACACTAACTTGTCTATCTAAATATTTTATTTCACTTGGTACTTCAGATCCATCATAATCTGGATTGCTATTTAAAAATTTTTCATATCTATTTAATACTATATCTAAATTATCACGTAACGAAGTTATTCTATTTATTTCTTCATTAAAATCTATTATTGAAGTTGCAAAGCTAAAGTTTACAGAAAGCAAAAAGCATATAATAAAAATCATAATAAATTTTTTCATATAATTACTCCTTTTTTATATTTTAAGTAAAAAAAGTATAATTATTCAGTAATATATTTTAATTTCAAATAATTTTATAGCTATACATAAATAATATTTTATATGTAAAAAAACCTAATAGTGTATTTATAATTATCTACTAATAGGTTTTTTAATTATAGTTTAAGGTATTTAGGAATTAGTATTGTTATTAATTAATAATTGTAATTTTCTATCAGCACTTGATTTATATTCATTTGCTAAAAATAACATACTTGCTTTATCTTCTTCTGTATAAAACAATCTCAAATGTATCAAAGTTATTAAGTATTGAGTTAATACACTATATAATCTAGCTATTTTTGCTTTATCTTTTAAATCCACTGTAACTGAATATAAATCTCTCAGTTCTGACAGATCAGATAATACGTGACTTTGGTATACACTCAGCTGTCTATTTAAATACTCTATTTCACTTGGTTCTTCATAACCATCATAATTTGGGTAGTTATTTAAGAATGTTGTGTACCTATCTAATAATGTATCTAAATCATTGCTTAAATTAATTACTTTATCTATTTGAGTATTAAAATCTATTTTTGAATTAGCAAAACTAAAATTCGAAGAAAATAAAAAGAAAATAATAAAAAGTAGAGTGAATTTTTTCATATAACTGCTCCTTTTTTATATTTTAAGTAAAAAAAATATAATTATTCATAGATACATTTTTATAAAAAGTAGCAAATATTGTAAACGTAAATTAGTTATAATAATAAAATGGTAATAGCGAATTTTTTATAAAAATGATATTATAAAAAGATAAATATATTAAGTAAGGAGACAACAAGATGGAAATGAATATACTTATAACTCAAGAAGCAAAGAAAGAATTAGATAAATTATTAGCAACTAGTGATAAAAAATGCATAAGAATACTTACAAGATGTATAACAATGACTTCAGATGCTAAGCTAGATTTTGAATTAGACGAACCTAAAATTAGTGACAATTTATATGATGTAGATGGGTATAAAGTAATAATAGATAAAGCACTAGATTCTCAAATGAATTATATAACAATTTCATATGGAGGTCTTTTAAGTAGAGGACAATTCTGTGTAGAAGCAGATTTTTGTTTCTATTATTAATTAGAAAATAAGTAATAATGAAAATATTTACTTATAAAAGAAGGGAAAATTTATGAAAAAAATATTAGTCCTAGCAGAAAAACCTTCAGTAGGAAGGGATATTGCACGTGTATTAGGATGTAAAAATGAAAAAAATGGATATATAGAAGGACAAAAATATATAGTAACTTGGGCACTAGGTCATCTTGTTACATTAGCAGATCCTGAAGGATATGGAGAAAAGTATAAGTCTTGGAATATAGAAGATTTGCCAATATTACCAAAACATCTAAAAACAGTAGTAATTAAAAAAAGTAGTAAACAATTTAATACTGTAAAGTCTCAAATGAATAGAGATGATGTATCTGAAATTATTATAGCAACAGATGCAGGACGTGAAGGAGAGCTTGTTGCAAGGTGGATAATAGAAAAAGCACACGTTAAAAAACCTCTAAAACGCCTTTGGATTTCATCAAGTACAGATAAAGCTATAAAGGAAGGCTTTAATAAATTAAAAGATGCAAAGGAATATGATAATTTGTATGCTTCAGCGATAGCAAGGTCAGAAGCAGACTGGATAGTGGGAATAAATGCAACTCGTGCACTAACTACAAAGCATAATGCACAACTTTCTTGCGGTAGAGTTCAAACTCCGACAGTTGCTATGATTTTAAAAAGAGAAGAAGAAATAAGAGACTTTAAGGCAAAAGATTACTATGGGATAAGCTTAGTAGCTACAAAAGGAAATATAGATGTTAAATTTATGTGGAATGATAAAAATAATAGTAGTACAAGCTTCAATGAAGAAAAAATAGATAATATAATAAATAAGGTAAAAAACAAAGATTTAAAAATATTTAATGTTAATAAAGTTCAAAAGAAAAAGTATGCACCATCACTTTATGATTTAACAGAATTACAGAGAGATGCAAATAAAATTTTTGGTTATTCAGCAAAAGAAACATTATCTATAATGCAAAAGTTATATGAACATCATAAAGTACTTACTTATCCAAGAACAGATTCTAGATACTTAACTAGTGATATAGTAGAAACTTTAGCTGATAGAGTAAGAGCAGTTAATGTAAGTGATTATTCAAGGGTATGCAATAAAATATTAAAAAATAAAATAACTTCAAATAAGTCATTTGTAGATAATTCAAAGGTAAGTGACCATCACGCTATTATACCTACAGAAGAAAGAGTATTCTTAGGAGATTTAAGTGATAAAGAAAGAAAAATTTATGACCTTGTAGTTAAAAGATTTTTATCAGTACTATTACCTCCTTATGAGTATGAGCAAACTTCAATAATTGCTCAAATAGAAGGAGAAACTTTTACGGCTAAAGGAAATAAAGTTATAAACTTAGGTTTTAAAGAAACTTACAAAGATACTGATGATGAAGAATTAATATCTATACCGAGTATAAATGAAAAAGATATACTAAATATAGTTAGAATAAATAAAACTAATGGGAAAACTAATCCACCACCTTACTTAAATGAAGGAACGCTTTTAACAATTATGGAGAAAAATGGATTAGGAACAGTAGCAACTAGAGCGGATATAATAGAAAAATTATTTAATTCTTTCCTTATAGAAAAAAAAGGAAAAGATATACATGTAACTTCTAAAGCTAGACAATTGCTAGAACTAGTCCCAACTGAATTAAAAACTCCAGAACTAACAAGTGATTGGGAAGGGAAACTATTAGATATATCAAAAGGAAAGTTAAATAAAAATAACTTTATAAATGATATGAAAAACTATTCAAAAGATATTGTTAGAGAAATAAAAAATAGTGACTCTAAGTTTAAGCATGATAATCTTACTAAGAATAAATGTCCAGAATGTGGAAAATTTATGCTTGAGGTTAATGGTAAAAGAGGTAAGATGTTAGTTTGTGAAGATAGAGAATGTAATACTAGAAAAACTGTATCACAAACGACAAACTCAAGATGCCCAGTTTGTCATAAAAAATTAGAGCTTCGTGGAGAGGGTGAGGGTAAAACTTTTGTATGTAGCTGTGGACATAGAGAAAAGTTAAGCTCATTTAATAAGAGAAAAGCAGAAGAAAAAAATAAAGCATCTAAAAAAGATGTAAATAAATATTTAAAGAACCAAAATAAAAATGAAGAGGTATTTAATAATCTTTTTGCAGAGGCTTTAGCAAAGCTTAAAAAATAAATATAAAATA
>NZ_JAFFPK010000171.1 GCF_017590215.1 Clostridium sp. CCUG 7971 | reverse complement strand
AAAAAACTGAATTAACATTAATAATGAGGAAAAGTCATGTTTAAATTAAAACTAATTCCTTTGTAGGCTTAGTAAAAGGTAATGTATCAGCAGGGTATAAAAGTATAAATTTGATACTATTTCAAATAATTATTGAGTTTATTAATATGAAAAAATTTTCCTCATTTTTATGTACAATTTATCTGTCTTATAAAATAAATATAAATCCCTTAAGGTTCAAATAAATCGATTTTAAGTTTTTTTTTACTATGTGTTTAAATATATTTAAGAACTAATTAAATTGTTTTCTTATTGTAATACTTTCTTAATAAATTTGAAATAAATGTTTGATATACTCAGTTTAAAGATTAGAAGTAATCTTAAATAAAATTTGAAGGGTATGATGAATTATGAAAATCAAAAAAATTATTAGTTTAAGTCTAGTTATTATCTCTATATCTTTATCTTTGGTTGGATGTAGTAATAGTAAATCAAATGGTATCCAAAACTCTACAAATAAGGATACAAAAACAGAAAAAACTAGTACTGAATATGTTAATATGGATAAAGAAGGAACCTCAAATAAAGTAAGCGCAGATGAGGCAAAAAATATTGTTAATGATAAGTTTAAAGATAGAATTGATTCTAATAACTTGATTATTGGTGGGGACTTTTTTGGATTAAGTGATGGAATTCGTATAGAAAATCAAA
>NZ_JAFFPK010000170.1 GCF_017590215.1 Clostridium sp. CCUG 7971 | reverse complement strand
TGACTCTACTGCTGAATTTCTACTGCTGACGCTGACTCTACTGCTGATGCTACTGCTGACGCTGACTCTACTGCCGACTCTACTGCTGACGCTGACTCTACTGCCGATGCTACTGCTGATGCTGACTCTACTGCTGATGCTGACTCTACTGCCGATGCTGACTCTACTGCCGATGCTGATGCTGACTCTACTGCTGACGCTGACGCTGATATTGATGCTAACGCTGATGCTGATACTAGCGCTGAGTCAAGTGCAAATAATGATAACCAATCAAATGCAAATAACAATGTTGGACCAATAAATGTTAATACTCCTATAAATATATATATTACTTGTGGATGCTGTGATAAAAAACATAAATGCCATGAAAATGCTTTAGTAATCACAGATATAGAACCTGAGGATAGTCATTGCTGTAATGATTGCTGTAATGATTGCCATAGTGGTTGCCATAATGATTGCCATAGTGGTTGCAAATATAGAACTTCTGAAGAGTAATATATTATAAAGGAGAATAATTATTATGAATCAAATAAAAAACTCAGATAATAGTAAACACGTAAATGATAGTAAGCACTCTAATAATAATACGCCCGTAAAAGAGAGTAAACATTCAAGTGATAATAAACACTCTCATAATAATACTCCTGTAAAAGAGAGTAAACATTCAAGTGATAGTAAACACTCTCATAATAATACTCC
>NZ_JAFFPK010000169.1 GCF_017590215.1 Clostridium sp. CCUG 7971 | reverse complement strand
GCATGACCTGTATCAATTAATACTATATTATCAGCAAAAGCAGGTAATGCATATTGCTGACATACCTTTATATCAAGCTTCTCTTCATTTTTTAACTCTGGTGGAAGTGGAATTACTGCACAACCTTTTTCATTTAATTCATTTTGAATTTCGTCACTTAAAGATTCTTTTAATAATTTCATAGAGCCACTAAATGCACCATAGTCTCCATTATTCCTTCTACCTATCATATCTTCAACACCACATCTACTAGTTATACTAACTCTTCCACCAAAAGATGGACATCTTAATACACACATAGCACATCCGTTACCGTATTTTTCACAATTGCCCATAGGACCTGAAGAACCTGTTGTTTCTACAAAAGCATCCGCATCAATTTTTTCTCCACTTTCAAGTACTATAGTTTTTAATTTTTTGTCTTCCATATATGCATCTACTACTCTAGCAAAGAATTTTATTTCTATTCCCATATCTAAAATTCTTTGTCTTATTGGTTTTTCTATTTGAGTTACATTATATATAGTTGCGTGTTTATGACCTGGGAAATCTATATTAGTATGTGTTGCATACTTATCTGTAAGTTCAAACAGCTCTGTTGCTCCTAGCGCTATAGCTTCTTCTGCTGCTGTAAATCTCCCATTATTTCTCATTATTCCACCAACATTACCAAGACCTAATAATAAATCTGTTCTTTCTAGTATAATAACATCAGCTCCGGCTTTTTTAGCAGATATGGCAGCTGCACACCCTGCCCATCCGCCTCCTATAACAACTACTTTAGCCATTTTATTCCCCCCTAATAAATTAGATAGTTTTTAAGTATTCTCTACTATCAACTTGTGCTTTACACGTTTTTACTCTCTCTCCATTTACATTTATAGTACATGCACCACAAATGCCTTCTCCACAGCATATTAGATTATTATTTGAGATAGCTAGCTTAATATTTTCATCAATACTATCTACAAGCTCCATAATATATTTACTAAATTTAGCTGATCCTCCACTATAAACAAACTCTGAATTATTTCTTCTGATATAATCGATTAAAAAGTCTTTATCTTCATATAAGTCTATACTTTGTATATTGACTCCTAGATTTATTATTTTATCTATGACTACATCTAATACACTAGCCTTATTGTTAATAAATACTTCTACTTTATTGTGGTTTCTTAATAATCTTTTTATTACGTTAATAGAGTTAACCTGTGATAGTCCATTTAAAACTACTACACAATTTGCATGTGAATTAGTTTTTATCTCTTTTATCCCAAAAATCCCATTAAAATATGGTGCTTTTACCCATACTTCATCAAAACTTATAATAGATTTTGTTTTTATTCCTACTGGCTTAATAACAACTTCTAATATACCCCTTTCTAAATCTACATCCATAACTGAGATAGGTGTATTAAATATTTGGTTATCCTTGTCCTTACTTTTTAGCAATACATATGCACCTGGACTACACAAATCATTTGTTAAATATTTTGGCACTTGTATTTTAATCCCAAAAGTATTGTTTTCTACCTCTTTAGTTTCAATGATTTGACATAGTACTTCTTTTCTTTCATTGACAGATACGTTTTTACTGTGTTGTAATTGATTATAGATACATACCCCTTGCCACTTACAGTCGCAAGTTCTGCACCCTTGTATCAAACTACATTTTATACAATCTCCTGAATAGGCAAGATGACATGGACAGTATTTCCCACCTGCATCAGCGCATATTTGATTATTGGCTTTTTTCAACTTATCCACTTCCTTAAAATGATATTTATAATTGTCTTAAACTGTATACTATTAATTTATTATTTTAAGGATAATTTGTTACACTAGTAATTTTATTTACTACTTCTATTTTATTTTTATAAAAAATATACTTTAATATATAAAGAACTTATATACCTATTTGGGTTGTTGTGAATATAATCTATATAAATACTTGTTAATAGGAGCGAATTTTATGGTTGAGAATACCTTCTTTTTTTCAAAGGAACATTTAATTGTACTTTTAATTTTTGCTATATTTTTATATTTTTCTCCAAGACTCACTAGAAATTTATTACCTCATAGTTATATTGTTGAAAAAATAATTTGCGGTTTAATAATTTTAGAAATAGTATTTGAGCAGGTCTCTATTGTTTCTATGGGAGATTATGATGTTTTTACATCTTTACCAATTGGGCTCAGTAGATTTTGTGCATATATTTGTATAGCTATTTTATTTTTTAAGCAGTACCAATTATTCAATATATTCTTCTCTTGGAGCATAGTTTGTGCTGTTGGAGAGTTGATATTTTTCCCTGATTTAGGGTATAGATTCCCTAATATTTTATATTATTTAGATATATTCGCTAAGTTCATACTTATTTATGCTAATGTTTATTTAATGGAAGTTAGAAAGTTTAAGGTAAGTAATACTGCTATAAAAGAAAATTTAATGATGTGTGTGGCTTATTTTTCATTTATATTTATTTTAAATACTGTTACTGAATCTCATTATTCTTATAGTTTTTCAAATTTTAATATATTAAGTATTTTAATCTTTATCTTGGTTACAACTATTGTTTATATACCATCACTTATATTTGATAATGATAATAAAATATATAATTTGAAAAAAAGGAAATAAAAAAAAGCTCGCTGATGATGGCGAGCTGATTGTTTTTATTTTCAATTTTGAATGTAAGAAGAAAATAAAAATCTTAGGCTAATTAAATTATAACATACCTTGGAACGATTCTAAATCTATTTTTTTATGTTAGCTAAGTAATAAAGAGTTCTTACCCCTTCTCCTGTTGCTCCTTTAGATTTATATCCTAATGATTTAGCGCTTTCGCTTGTTCCTGCTATATCTACATGTAACCATGGAGTATTTCCTACAAACTCTCCTACAAACAATCCTGCTGTTATGCATCCACCTTCTCTTCCAGCACTATTTTTTAAGTCTGCTTCACTACCTTTTATTAAGCTTTTATACTCATCAAATACAGGAAGTCTCCAGATTTTTTCTCCTGATAATTTACTTGCTTTTTCTAATTCATTATAAAAATCATCATTGTTTGTTATAACTCCACTAGCAACAGTTCCTAATGCTACTATAGCTGCTCCTGTTAAAGTTGCTATATCTAATATACTTGTAACTTTTTCATTATTTACAATATAATAAACTGCATCTGCTAATGTAAGTCTTCCTTCTGCATCTGTGTTTAATACTTCTATAGTCTTTTTACCCATAGAGTTTATTATGTCTCCTGGCTTATAAGCTTTACCTGATATAGCATTTTCGCAAGCTGCTACAACTGCTACAACATTTTTGTCTATCTTATCCTTAGCTATCGCACACATCGCACCTATAACACTTGCTGCTCCACCCATATCAGTTTTCATATTTACCATAGAACTTGTTGGTTTTATAGAATATCCGCCTGTATCAAATGTTAATCCTTTACCTACTAATCCTAATATTTCTTTATCTTCTTTATTTGGTATATATCTCATAACTATAAATCTAGGTTTCTTTTCTGAGCCTTTAGCTACTGATAAAAATGCTTCCATACCTAATGCTTTTATTTTTTCTTCTTCATAAACTTCAACTTCAAATCCATATTCATTTCCTAATTTAATAGCTTCACTCGCTAAAGTTTCTGGATATATTACATTTGCAGGTTCATTAACTAAATCTCTAGCTACTATAGTAGCTTTAGCTAATAATTCTCCTTTTTCTATAGCCTTAGATACATCTTCTTTTGTATAAATATTTATAGTATCAATTACTTTTGCTTTATGATTAGTTTTATATTTTTTAAATTCATAATCTCCAAGGATTATACCTTCTACTAATGCATAAGCTCCTTCTTCACATAAATCACCACTTAATACATCTACATTAATAGCTTCATCTTTTATCATAGATTTTAATTTTTTAGCTAAATTACCGCCTACAACTCTAATCTTTTCATTGTCTAATTCTTCTATTTCCCCTAATCCAACTAAACACACTTTTATTATTTTGCCTTCAACAAAAGCTTTTACAGTTTCTATTTTATTGTATTTTCCCTTAAAGTCACTTACTATTAAATTTAATTCATTAAAACCAGTTTCAACTTTTTCATTTAAAAATGAAGTTATTACTACTATGTTTTCATTTAATCTTTCTAAGTTTGTGTTAATATTTTTAAAATTCATAAAACCCCTCCTATTTTTTATACTCTTTATTTATATGTAAAAAGCTACCTGTTAATGGTAGCTTACATTAATTGTTTAAAGAAATTTATCTAAAGAAAATCTTTCATTATACTGTTTGCTTCTCTTACTGCAGCAAATAATCTACGTTTTTCCTCTTCATCTAAAGTTTCTATTCTTATGTCTATAATAGATAAAAACTTTTCTATTTCTATATCTAGTAAATTACGACCTTCTTTTGTTAATCCATAAAAAGTATTTCTTCTATCTTTGGTATCCTCTTCTCTATATACATACCCTTGATCAACTAGTTTATTCATTAAAATACATAAACTAGATGTAGATACATGAAGATCTCTACTTAAATTTTTTAACTCGATTTTATCATAGTTCATCATGCTTCCTAGAGCAAGAAACTGCTTATCTGTTAAGATGTCATCCAGCTTATGTCTTTCTTGGTTTAAAATTTTAATCAAATTAGTAAAGTCTTGTATACTTTCCATAATTAGAATAGAAATCTCTCTATTGTTCATAGGATTTCCCCCCATTCTATAGTCTCGTCTATTATTAATTTATTCAGTATAAGAGTACTACTTAGAAGTACTACTTAAGTATAATTAATAATTGTCTAATGTAATTATACTATATTAATGATACATTATCCATTTTAATTATTTTGTCCTAAATTATTAATTAAAAAATATATAAAATTATAATTTTTTTTAATTTTGACTTCATAGCTTTTATAGTAGAAAATATAATATTTTTTTATTGATATTTTCTACTAATATTTCTATTTTATTCTTTTTTTCTTCTTTTATACTCATAAATTTTATTCGAAGTACAAGTAGTACACCTGCCCCTATAATGTTACCTAAAGTAACCCAAAATAAATTTTTTAATACTAACTTCATTGGTAAGCTTCAAAAAATATAGATTGCTTAAATAAAAACAATATAAAATTAATAATTTCTAAAATATAAAAAAACTACCTATAAATACTTATAGGCAGTTTTTTTATATTTTAGGCTTCTTAGGTTGTTTATTCTTATTATCATCAGAATTATTTTTAGATAACTTTTGAATTTTTTCAATAACTCTTGGAGTAACTGTAAGTATATTATCAACTAAGTTTATATTACTATCTAAACTCATAAGTCTTGTTTCTCCATTTTCTACTACTACAAAAGCCACTGGTTGTACAGAAATTGCACCTGCACTACCTCCAGCAAAATTTGTATCATTTTTATCTTCTATCTTTTCATTATCTTTATTACTTTGGTCATAGCC
Organism: Clostridium sp. CCUG 7971; assembly: GCF_017590215.1. Lineage (GTDB taxonomy): Bacteria > Bacillota > Clostridia > Peptostreptococcales > Peptostreptococcaceae > Faecalimicrobium. The sequence continues at coordinate 14,049 of NZ_JAFFPK010000169.1, read as the reverse complement.
TTTTGAATATTCTCCTCCACCTATACCAAAACCAACTGTAATTTTTGATATTGGAACTACTACTGTTGTATCAGTTTGTATAGGGTCACCTACTATAGTATTTGCATCTATAGAACCATTTATAGTTTCAAGAGTTGTTTCCATAAGACTTTTTATTGAACCTGTTGCTCTCATCTGTACTATCCTCCTTATTATCTTTTTTGTTTTTATAAATTTTATACCAAGCCCTTGCTACAACTACTAATTCTCTAATAGTTGGCTTTGCATGAATCTTTATTTCTGCTATTATATAGTTTTTAGTAAAGTTAGGATTTACTCCTAAATACATTTTTTCAGCATCTATTATATTTGCTATATTTCCATAAATAGCATTTATTAATACATATATAAATGTGGTAAAATTAATAATTTCACTTCCAAACTCAACCTTTGAATAAATTTCATATATTCTTATTTTTGCAAAAAGTCTATAGATAGTTAGATAATCTCTACTTATTAATTTTCCTTTTCTTTTTTTCTTCCCTTTCTTTTTATTAGAACTACTACTCTTTTCTTTTTTAGTAGATGGGTAAAGTTGTCTCTCTATATTTATCAAATTGAATAGATATTTTATATTGAGTTTGACACATATATCTTCATTGTGTATTTTAAATGTAAGTATTATGTGTAATGATGATCTTAAAGTTATTATAATAAGTCCTACAATTAAAAATAATATTATTAAAAAATTTAAATCAAATATTCTATTATATCTCATATTCCTATTATTTTCTAAAAGATAATTATCTATACTTTTTATTTAAAACTTATTATTTTAATATTTATAATTAAGTATAAAAATAAAAAAATAGACTAGGATAATATCCTAGTCTATTACAATATGGTTTTTTAATGCTTCTTTAATACTAGATACAAAATTTTTAGATGCTCCAAAGTCCATAAATAAAAGTCCTACTGAATCTTCCGTAGATACAGCTTTAACCTTCGTTCAAGCTAATATATGATTTTCTTATATTTACTATAGATTTTTTATTTGATCTATAAAATCTTTAGTTTGGACCTTTTTTAACGCCCTTGATATAGTTATAATAATTATAGTTGATAAAATTGCTACTATTATTACAATAGCCATGACAAAAGAAAAATTAATTAATTTAATATTTTCAAAGTCTTTTATTATTATACTTCTAACTATTAAACTAGGTATTATTGATATAATAAAACTAACTGCAATGTACACCATTGCCTCTAATTTAACTATTTTCTTTATTTCATCTTTTGATATCCCTATTCCTCTAAATAATGCAAATTCTCTACTTCTACTATTTATACTAGTAACTATAGTGTTACAACAGTTAAATAATGATAAAATGGTTATAACTCCAACCACTAATATCATAATCATAGCTTTTTGATTATTACTCTTTTCAAATTCAGCTGATTCACTTTTATATGGTATCAAGATACCTTTGCCTGATTTTTCTACTATTTTATTTAATTCTCTCTCAACGTGTTTCTCATTGGCAAGCTTACTAGTCCACACATCAAATCTTTCATATGATGAAATACCTGTAAATTTATTCATTTGATTTACTGATATAACAGCTTCAAAGCTTGTGCCTCCACCTTGAGAAAATATTGGTAAATGCTTGATAATACCTCCAACAATAAACTCTTTAGAAATTGTTTCTTTATAGTTTCCTGTTTTAGAATCTACAGTATCAAAGTTTACATTAACTTTATCTCCCATTTTTATATTAATTGACTCGCATGTTGCATTATTTATATATATATATGGTTCTTTATTCAATTTACTTAAATTCTCTTTTCCTCCTATTAATACATCATTTAATACCTCGGTATCTTCAATACCTAAAACTTCAAAATTATTTTTATATACTTTTACACCATTTTTTATTTCAGCATTTTGTTCAAGATTAAACTTCTCCATTTTCCAGTATTCTGATTTTTTATTTATATTATTATCATCAGTTTTTATATTAAAATGCTTGTCTCTCAATGCATTTACTTTTTTAACTCCATCTATATGTTCTATCTCTTTTAATATCTTTATATCATAGCTTTTTTCATTTTGTATTGTAGATGATGGGTCAATATTTTGAATCGAATACTCTCCTGGTATCCATAGCCTCATTCCACCAGAATCTAAAAAATTACTAGTAGACTTTGTGTATACCGTTGCCATTAAGAAAATTACTAGCGTCATTGATGCTATAGCTAAGCTAGTACGTTTTTTATTTCTTTGAAGATTTTTTGATGCTATATTTCCATAGTCTTTAAAAAATTTAGTCATAAATTTATTTATAAGTGATTTTTTATTTATATTAATTTTTTCTTGATTTCTTCTCATACAAATAATAGGATCAATTTTAATTGATAGTATTAGCGGTTTGAATACTGATATTATTATAGTTAAAACACTTAATAAAATAGTAATTACATATGTATTTATATAGCTTTTACTTTTAATTGAATTTGCATAACTAACATCGTATATTACACCTATAACATACTCCCTAGATGAATTAGCTATTAAGTAACCTAAAATTAATCCTATTGGAATGCTTATAACAGAGTATATAAACACTTCTAAAATCATTATCTTAGAAATATCTTTTGGATCAAATCCTAGTGACCTTAGTGTACCAAAGTCTTTTGTTCTATTTGATACCAATGTATAGAAGATATTATATATCAATAATATAGTAGCTAATGCAAGAATTATATTAATTATAATATATGGTATTTTCAAACTTAAGCTATCAGACATAGCTAATATTAATGGATTATTTAATCTCATATTATTTTTATTTAAGTTTTCATCTTCAACAAGTTTTTCAACTTGTTTTGGTATGTTTTTATCTTTCTTAAATGTAAACATAACTTGGTTATATTTATTATCATCAGGTATATTTTTAATAGTACATTCTTTGCTTATAACTCCAAGAGACATTCCTTGAGCTTTTAAAAGTGGATTACTTTGTAAAATTCCTACAATTTTAAACTCTTTTTCTCCAGTATATGACTCATGTCCATTTTCATCTGGTTTACTATAATCTAATTTTATAGTTTTACCTATTGAATTTTTTATGTTATTTTGCTCAATATACCATGTATCTACTGCAATTTCATTTTCATTAGTTGGAAATTTTCCTTTTTGTAATTTATAGCTATTACTTACCTCTTGAGCAATTTTATCATCCCATAATATTTGTAGCGTTTGTCCATTTCCTATATCATGAAGCCCTAATAACATTGATTTTCCAATTTTATCTATACTAGGATTATTTTCTATATTCTTTATATCTTTATTAGTTGGATTATAATATGATGCATAGTGTATTCCTAATTCTTTTTTAGCTTGATCTATCATTAAGTTTCTAGCATCTTCGCTTATTATATTCATTACTAAAAACAGTGCAGTTGAAATTATAATACTTATAATTATCAATGATGTATTTTTCTTATTTTCCATTATGTATCTTTTTACTATATCATTAAGTTTCATAATTTCACCTACTCTCTTATAAATCCATCTTCAATTTTTATAATTTTATCTGCATATTTTGCAATATCCATATTGTGAGTTATCATTATTATCGTTTGATTGTATTTTTTCTGAGATTCTTTTAATAGATTTAAAACCTCACTTTCTGTTTTTGTATCCAGATTACCAGTAGGTTCATCCGCAAATATAATTGATGGTTTATTTACAAGAGCTCTTCCTATTGCCACTCTTTGTTGTTGACCTCCTGATAATTGGTTTGGTAGGTGGTTTTTTCTATCTTTTATACTAAGTAGTTCCATTAATTCATTAACATAATTATCATCTTTATTATTTGTATTTATAGTTGGTAGTTTTATATTTTCTTCTACTGTTAAAACTGGGATTAAATTATATGATTGAAATATTAACCCTATTTTTTCCTTACGCAAAAGCGATCTTTGTTTTTCATTAAGTGATGAAATATTTATATTATCTATAATCACATCTCCACTTGTCGCTGTTTCAAGTCCTGCCATTATATGAAGCAATGTACTTTTGCCACTTCCACTTTTTCCTACTATTACAATAAATTCACCTTTATTTATTTCTAAATTTATATTATTTAATGCTTTTACTTCTGTTTCTTCTTTTCCATATATCTTAGTTAAGTCTTTTATTTTTAAAATTGCCATAATATATTCTCCTATTTATATTCTAAAATAAACAATAAAAAAGGATGCTATCCTAACAAGCGCTTGGTTAGATAATTTTACTAAATTCATCCATTCAATACTTAAAAGATAACATCCTATATTTATTTTTTCAATTATATAGCTCCAACTGGGTTTGTTTTGTACCCAACTGGGCTATTTTTTATTAAAGGTATATAAATAGTCATTATAAATTTATTTTCAAATACATCTATTTCAACATTCCCATCGTATTTTTCTACTGAATTTTTTATACTACTTATACCTATACCATGTAAAAACAAATCCTTTTTATCCGTTATAAATTTATTATTTTTAAAGTTTATATTATTAACTTTTGTATTCTCACATTTAATTACAAAGAATTTATTTACAACAGTACCTCTAAGTTTAATTTTTCTTTCTATATATGTATTATTAATTTTATTACATGCTTCTATCGCATTATCTAACATATTTGAAAATATGCTACACACATCTAGCATATCTATAAAGTCACAATGAGAAAATTTAATATCTACTAAAAATCTATATTATTTTTATGACATATAGATTTTTTATCACTTAAAATAGTATCAAGTATCATATTTTCAGTATTAAATGATAAATAACATTGTTCAAGTTGTTTATTCATATTTTTTATATAATCACTACTTCCATGGATATTTTCTATACATATCATATGATTTTTCATATCATGATATAGACTTTTTACTCTTAGTTGAGATTCCTTTAAGTTTAAATAGTATGCGTATTGTCTATCCATATTTTCTTTTATAACTTTATTTTCTAGCCTTAATCTATTATCTTTTATAACTCTATTGATTAAATTTATAGAAAATATATTAGATAATAATATGACGGCAGATACTATCAAAATAGTCATGTCTAAGGGAAAATAACTTAATCCATAAGACTCTTTATATACAAGTCCAAAGACAACTAAAACAAATATAACATTAGATATTATTGAAATGAATATATATACATAATCTTTTCTTCTAATTTCTGATTTTAGATTAATAACTTTACTTACAGGTATTATTGATAATAATAATAGTTTAGATAATAAGACTACCTCTAATTTTATTAAGCTAGTATAAAGTAAGTCATAATACTCTAAATTTCTTGTTATAACAATATTACTAGACAATATAAATACTAATGCATAACTTAAAGCATAAAATAAGTTTACTATAATCCAATAAAAAATACTTACTCCTAATCCTTTTAATTTGCTTACTTTATAATTAAATATATATAAAATATATGTCATTATAATAGCTATAAACATAATAAAATTAGAATTAATCTCTTTTATAGTTATTATTACAAGTATAGTTGCAACTATTAATAAGTATAAGTTTAAAACTAATTTAGATTTTTTTAGCTCTCCAAACTCGCCTAGTATAAATTTCAACACAGATAATTCTATTACTATAGATAATATATTTGTAATTATCCAAAATAAATGAGTCTCTAGCATAACACATCACCTAAAGTATGAGTTAACTTTGTTTTTAAATTAATAATCCTATGTTTACTAACTGGAATATCATCATCATTAATACTGACTGTATTTTTAGATATGTATTGAATTTGATTTACATTAATTAAATAACTTTTATGACATCTAAAAAAATTATATTTTTCAAGTTCTTTTTCAATTTTATCCATACTATTTTTCGTATAATACGTTTTATCTATTGTATGTATAGTTAATTCTTTTTTCATAACTTCTATATATGTAATACTGCTTATTGAGATCTTAGTTATACTCCCCTTATTTTCTATGATTATAAAGTTTTCTCTCTTTTTTATAATATCAGAAACACAATTTAATATATGCTTGTTTAATTCTTCATAATTTATAGGTTTTAATAAATATCTGTATGCTCTAACCTCATAACCATCTTGAATGTAATCTATTAGTGAAGTTGTAAATATTATTTCAGATATATCATTTTTTTCTCTAATTACTTTAGCTACATCCATTCCACTTATGTTATCCATTTGAATATCTAAAAAAAATATATCAATTCCATCTAGATTTGTATTTATTAAATCTTCTCCGCAACTAAATTCTATTAATTCTACTTGATTAGAAATTTCTTTAAAAATTTTTGATATATAATTCCTTAAAAGTTCTCTTTGAGTAACATCATCTTCACAAATAACAATTCTATAAATAATAATCTCCCCCTTAACTTATTGCAATAAATATTATAAATATATTTTTATGAGATATCACTCTTATTAAAGTATTTTAATTAAATTTATAGTTTAAATTTTAACATAAACCTTTGTATTAGTATATAAACCTCTAAATTATATAAGTAGCTTATATAATTTAAATATTTCATATATGTATAATAACTAATTTATTTTTCAAATAAAAAATAGACCAGATAAAATCTAGTCTATTTTTTCGTTATGATATTTACTTTGAGTAGTTATTTTTATAGTTATAATAATACATAAGTAGGTATATGTCTATATTATTTTTCAAATATATGCTTAATAACTTCTATTGGCTCATGAAATAATAACCTTGGTCCAGAGAATTTCATAACATCCTTTATTTTTATCTTCATATCTTTTTTATAACAATGTACTTTACATTTACTACAAAACTTTTTTTCTTCTCCAAACTTACAAAAATCTAATCTTTTATTAGCATACTCTAAAAGCTCGCTACATTCATTACAAAGTTCTCCCTTATTACGTCCATGATTTTTACTACAATATATATTTATCATAATACCTATAGTCTTTTTTTCTCTTTCTATTCTACTCATGATTTCCTCCAATTTAAATTTTTCTACCCTCAAGTTTATTCGCTTAAATTACAATTAATCAATTATTTAAATAAACTAATAATACATCAGCATATTAAAAAAGGGCTAAAATTTAGCCCTTTTATTAATTAAATTCAAGTGTATTATTTCTTACATAAACTTTCTTATCACAAATTGCTGTACTTGATTTCCTATGAGATACCATTATTACTGTTTTATCTTCAGATTCATTTTTAATGCTCTTTAAAATTTGAGCTTCATTTAAAGTATCTAAGTTACTTGTAGGTTCATCTAATATAAGTACTTGTGAATTACGTAAAAATGCCCTTGCTATTCCTAGTCTTTGCTTTTCTCCTGATGATAAGTTAGACCCTATTTCTCCAACATTAGTCTTATATCCATTAGGAAGTGTTTCTATAAATTCATGTATAGATGCTTTTTTAGCCGCTTCTACTACTTCTTCATAAGTTGCATCTATTTTACCTATTTTTAAGTTATTTTCTATAGTGTCATTAAATAAGAATGTTTCTTGACTAACTAAAGACTGTGATTTTCTTAAAGATTTTGTTGGTATAGTCTTTATATCTTTATTAGATATTTCAATGCTACCTTTTTCAACATCCCAAAATCTCATTATTAATTTTAATAATGTACTCTTACCACATCCACTTTCTCCAATAATAGCAACTTTATCGCCTTTTTCAATATTAAGATTTACATCTTTAAGTAATACCTCATCTCTTCCATTATACTTAAATTCCATATCTCTTATATCTACATAGTCTATGTTTAAATCTTCATTTCCAGCTACTTCATTTACAGCAGGAACTTCATCTAATACATTAAATAATCTTTGTGCACAAGCAAAAGTATGCATTAAATTATTAGATAAATTACTTAAAGCAACAGTTGGCCCAAATGAACTAGCTAAAAGAACTACTGCCACTATTAATTGACCTAAGTTTATTGTGCCTGATTCAAATAACTTCACTCCTGTAAATAAAGTTACAATTATAGCTATCATTATAGTTATATCTGTGAAAGCTCTTATTATACCTTCATGCTCTTTTATAACTTTTAATTTTTCATTTAACTTTTCACTATTTTCATTTATAGTTTTTAATCTGTCATTTCCAGCCCCAAATAGTAATACTTCTTTTATACCTTTTAAAGAGTCTAATAAAAAACTATTTGTATTTCCAAACTCATTTCTATATTCAAGACCTGATTGGTTCGCATATTTAGAAGATATAACTGGTATTAAAAGACCTACTATTAAATAAAATACTAACGCTATTATCCCAAAATAAGGATTTACACTATATAATACTCCTGCTGTTATTGATGAAGTTAATATTCCTATTGCTATAGGTGCTATTGTATGAGCATAAAATACTTCTAATAATTCTATATCGCTAGTTATAACTGATATTAGATTACCTTTTTCTTTTGTTTCTAATTTTGATGGCGCTAATTTTCTTAATGCTTTAAATACTTGGTCTCTTAGTATAGCTAATATTTTAAATGCTATATAATGACCTGAATATTGTTCTATGGCTCTTAGCCCACCTCTTAGTATTGCACATCCTATTATAATCTTTATAGTTATATCTAAAGTAAATCCCATATCTAATTTAAGTATAGTTCCTACTGCTATTGCACCAAATGTTGTTACTGCTGTAGCTGCTAAAAATCCTAAAACTCCAAAAGTTATTGTTATTATCATTATTGGAGTTAGAGGTTTTAGTATTTTTATAAGTCTTGCCATTATCTTTATTCCAGACATTCTCTTTTGATCTTTATTCACTTATAGCTACCTCCATTTCTGCTTCATATATACTTTCTAAGTTTGTTTGATTTGTATATAACTTACAGTAAGTAGAGTTATTTTTCATAAGTTCATTATGATTTCCACTTTCTACTACCTTACCTTTATCTAATACATAAATCTTATCTGCATTTTTTACGTTTGCAAGTCTATGAGATATTACTATTACAGTTTTTTCTTTTGCTATATCATATATAGTCTTTAATATGCTATCTTCACTTTCTACATCAACGTTTGAAGTAGCTTCATCAAATATGTACACTTCCGGATTTGTAAGTATCATTCTAGCAAGTGCTAACCTTTGCTTTTGCCCACCTGATAAAAGTGATCCACCTTCTCCAACTCTAGTGTCAAGTTTATCTTCTAATCCTACTACAAACTCATATAAATTCGATACTTTTAGTGCATTATATAACTCTTCTTCAGTTGCATCCTTTTTACCCATTTTTAAATTTTGTGCTATTGTAGTATTAAATATATAAGAGTTATGACTTATAAAACTTACTTTTTTTCTTAATTCTTCAAATGGTATATTATTTATATTTATTCCGTTTAAAGTTACTTCTCCCTTGTCTACTTCTCTAAGCTTTAAAAGTAAGTTAGTAATTGTACTTTTACCACATCCACTTTCTCCAACTAAAGCAACCATAGACTTATTTTTTACTTCTATATTTATATTTTGAAGCACTTTTCTTTCTTTATCATAACTAAAATCTACATTTTTTAGATTTATAGATATATCTTTTAGTTTTTCACTATCTTTATTAGATAATTTAGGCTCTTCTTTAACTTTTGTATCTAATAATTTAAACATTTTTTCAGATGCTGCCATACCATTAGTAGCTATGTGGAAAAATGATCCTAAAAGTCTAAGTGGTATAAAGAATTCTGATGATAATAATATTATTATCACAGCTCCTCCAACAGTTATATTACCTTTTGATAATTCATTTACAGCTAATAATATACCTACTGCTGCTCCTCCAAATGCTATTAAATCCATTATAGTTATAGAACTTAACTGCATTGTTAATACCTTCATAGTTACTTTTCTAAATGTTTCAGCTTCTTTGTTCATTTCTTCATTTTTTTCTTCATCTAAATCAAATATCTTTAAAGTTGTAAGACCTTGAAGATTTTCTAAGAATGAATCACCTAAGTTTGTATATATGCCCCAATACTTACTTAAAAGTTTTTTAGCAAACTTCATAACCGATGCTATTGATATTGGTATTAATGGTATACATACTAAAAGTACTAATGCAGCCTTTAAACTTATACTAGCCATTACTACAAATAATGTAAGTGGACCCAATAATCCATAAAATAATTGAGGTAAAAACCTTCCGAAATATACTTCTAACTGTTCAACTCCATCTACTGCTATTTGAACAGTTGATGATGTTGATAGTGCATTGTTATAATCTACTCCAAGTTCTAATAGTTTTTTATATATTTTTTCTCTTAATATATTTCTAACTTTTCCTGATGAATTATGAGAAAACTTACCAGACATATAATTACAAATAAATCTTATTATCATTAAAATCGATAAAAGTATTGCATAACTACCTATACTAAAACTTAAATCATTTTTATATAATTTATCGATTATATTTCCTACAAATAAAATTATACCTATATTACAAATTACAGATATCCAGTTCATTAAAACTGTTAAAAATATATATTTTTTGGTTCTTTACAAATAGATAATAACCTCTTGTCTACCATTTACACTTCCTCCTAATTAATTATGTGATATATAAGACTTAATGCAAATAATATCACTGATACTAAATGTAGCCATTTATATTTCTTTCTTACTTTATTAGTCCCTGATAATATTATTAATCCTGCCATAACTCCAACTGGTAAAATAGTTATTTCTTTATCTTTTATATAGTCAGTAACTGAATATATAATCATCAATAACGCTCCTAATGTTCCAGTTAAAATATGTAGTTTTAAACTTAATTTCTTATTTATAAATTTAAAGTATTTAAAAAAATAAGTTATTATTGCTAATAAAAATAATGTTGATCCTAACCTATGTAACATAACTTTCTCCCGCTTTACTTTTGTATTTATAATTACTAAATTTAAAGAATTCATCAATAAATTAATTCTCTTAATTAAATTAATTTATATTATTATATATATTGACTTTCATTCTCATTGTATTTTGATAAATATTTTTTAGTTGCACTATTTAAACCTTATTTATCTACTTTAGTTCTTATTTTATAAGTTTTATTTTTACAATTAATTTTTATCTTAGTTCAATAGTTGTATTAAACCTCTGCTTTATCTTCTTTTATTGTTTTTATTCTAAACATAAAGTAATAGAATTTAACTGCTATTAAAAATAATAAAAATATTCTCATATGTAAGCTCTCTATTATTATCAAAGGAAATGCTAACATTATATCTGCAAATAATAATATACAAACCTTTTGTTTCATAGTCATAGCCTTTTCTTTAACAAAACTTTCTAAATGATTTTTATAAATCTTTGTTGATTTAAACCATCTATCAAATTTATCTGAACCTTTTACAAAACAATATGATGCCAATAGTAAAAATGGCGTTGTTGGAAGCACTGGTATTATAACTCCTACTGCTCCTAATACAAATGATATTAGCCCAACTACTACGTATATGAACTTTTTAATTTTATTCATTTTATCCTCCATACAATTTTAAATTTAATATATTAATAATTTATCACAAGTGATAATTATTTTCAATAATATTTCCATTTTAATTGGAAATAATTATTATTTTTAACTAAAAACATTTTACATAAGTTAAGTATTTATATAAAAAAACTGCATTAGATTTTTAATCTAATGCAGTCTTTTAACTTTTATTCACTTACAGCATCTTTATAATTTTCAATTGGAGGTAAGTCTTCTAATTTTTCTATACTTAATAATTTTAAAAATTCATTTGTAGTTTTATATATTATTGGCTTCCCTATTCTATTAAGTCTACCTGCTTCTACTATTAATTCATTTTCCAGAAGTGTTTGCAGTACCTTATCACACTTAACACCTCTTATATCTTCTATTTCAACCTTTGTTATTGGTTGTTTATATGCAATTATAGTAAGAGTTTCAAGAGTTGCCTGACTTAAACTCTTCTTTTTCTTTGGCTCAAGTACTTTTTTTATAAAAGAAGCATACTCCTTATTTGTGCACATTTGGTACTTGTTTTCTAATTTTATTATTTGTATCCCTCTATTATTTTCCTTATATTCCTCCATAAGAGAATGAAGCATAAATTCTATTTCTTTACTTGCTAAGTCTTCATTTATTATATAGTTTAGTTCTTTTACACTTATAGGATCTGAGTATGCAAACATAACTGATTCTATAATATTTTTTATATCTTCACGTCTCATTTTATCACTCCGAGCTTTTCTTTATTAGTATATCATCAAAGAATATATCTTGGGCTACTATTATTTCTTTCGCTTTTATTAATTCAAGTATTGATAAAAATGTAGCTATAACTTCATCTTTATCACACTCTTGTATTACTTTAGTAAACCTTACTTCTGATTTTTCATTTATAATATTTCTTATGTAACTCATCTTTTCTTCAACAGATATGATTCTTCCCTTTACTATCTTATCTAGTCTCTCATCTTTTACTTCATCTGATTCTGTTGTTTTAACCTTTAATATATATGGAAGTATATTTTTTATAGCCTCTATTGATATATCACTTAAGTCTACACTTTCATCAACGATTATCTCTTCTTTTTTTCTATAGAATAATTCGTTTACATAGCTAACATTTTCTTTTAAATCTTCTGCTGCTAATTTGAACTGTTTATATTCTTCTAATTGTCTAGCAAGTTCTAATCTTGGATCTTCTATTTCTTCGTCATCTTTTTGCTTATACAATAAGTATTTAGACTTTATTTCTAAAAGTTTAGAAGCCATTGTTATAAACTCACTAGTTATTTCTAAATCCATTTTTTCAAGCATTGATAAATATTGTATATATTGCTTAGTTATCTCTATTATTGATATATCTTTTATATCAATCTTTTGCTTAGATATTAAGTCATACAATAAATCCAGAGGCCCTTCATAAACTTGTAACTGTATATTATACTTCATCTAGTTTCCCTCAGTCCTATGCAAATAAATATACTATCTTTACTATTACATTATATATAGGTCCCATAATTATTAAATGGAAATCTGTAATTATTAAAAGTAAAAATAAAAAAGTACTCATACTTTCATATTTATAAACAAACTCATTGTACTTATATGGTATAAATGATGATATTACTCCCCATCCATCAAGTGGTGGTATCGGAAGTAAATTAAAAGCTGCAAAGCTTATATTATACAACATAGTCATTCCTAATATCATATTAATTGCTTCCATACGAACAACCTTATTTAACATCATACAAACTATAGCAGTTAATATGTTTCCTAATGCACCTGATAATGAAACTAATACATTTCCAACCTTATAATTTTTAAAATTATTAGGGTTTACTGGAACAGGTCTTGCCCAACCTATTTTAAAAATAAGCATCATTATAATTCCAATAGGATCTAAATGTTTTGCTGGGTCTAAGGTCATTCTACCCTGCATTTTAGCCGTATCATCACCTAATAAATGCGCTGAGTAAGCATGTCCAAATTCATGAACAGTTATTGCAATTACTATTGCAACTAAGCTCACTAATATATTACTTAAAGAATTCATATTTATCTCTCCTAAATTTCGATTTTAATACTATTATACCAATTTACAAATGTATAATCAAAGTTTTTATATATATAAAATTCATTCTGCTCTTATCTCTAACTACTCTGTTAGTTGCTTAAAATCTTTTTTTACTTACTATTAATGCATTTATATTACTTAAGTTAATAAATTATCTATAATGTATTATAGTTTTGTTACATGTAAAAAAGAAGTCTTTCGACTTCTTTTACTTTACAGCATATTGTCTATAACTCTTTGAAGCATTTGTAGATAACTTGCTTTATTTATATCCTTTGTATTTACTAAATCTACTTGCCCTATAAGTTTTTTATCTTTATAAATTTCTAATTTTCCTAAAGTAGTTCCTTTTTTAATTGGAAGTTGAGGATTATCATAAACTTTTATTTTTTTAGTGAAATCCTTATTACTTCCTTTTTTAATTAATGCTGTTAAACTTTCTTT
>NZ_JAFFPK010000168.1 GCF_017590215.1 Clostridium sp. CCUG 7971 | reverse complement strand
AAAAACAGGTGAAGAGGCTGTAGAGGTATTCAATACTGCTATGGAAAACATAATGCCAGTTTTAGAAGTTAAAGCAAGAAGAGTTGGTGGAGCTAACTACCAAGTACCTATTGAAGTAAGACCTGAAAGAAGACAAACTCTAGGATTAAGATGGTTAGTAAACTACACTAGAGCTCGTGGAGAAAAGGGAATGGTTGAAAAGCTAGCTAAAGAAATAATGGATGCTGCTAACAACACGGGAGCTTCAGTTAAGAAGAAAGAAGATACTCATAAAATGGCAGAAGCTAATAAAGCATTTGCTCATTACAGATTCTAATATCAGGATATATTGATACCTTTAAAGGGATATCGTAAGGAGGAGAACCATGGCTAGAAAGTTTCCTTTAGAAAGAACTAGAAATATAGGAATAATGGCTCATATAGATGCAGGAAAAACTACTACTACAGAAAGAATCCTTTTCTATACAGGGCAAACTCATAAAATAGGAGAAACTCACGAAGGAGCTTCTCAAATGGACTGGATGGAGCAAGAGAAGGAGAGAGGTATAACAATAACTTCTGCTGCTACTACTGCTGCTTGGAAAGACCATAGAATAAACATAATAGATACTCCAGGACACGTAGATTTCACTGTTGAAGTTGAAAGATCTCTAAGAGTTCTTGACGGTTCTGTTGCTGTTTTCTGTGCTAAAGGTGGGGTTGAGCCTCAATCTGAGAACGTATGGAGACAAGCAGATAACTACGGAGTACCTAGAATGGCATTCGTAAATAAAATGGACATCATGGGTGCAGATTTCTACAATGTTGTAGCTATGATGAAAGATAGATTAGCAGCAAATGCTGTGCCAGTTCAATTACCAATAGGTAAAGAAGATTGGTTAGAAGGTGAAGTTGACTTAGTAGAAATGTGTGCTCACATATACAAAGATGACTTAGGAGTAGAAATAATAAAAACTGAAATACCAGAAGATATGAAAGAATTAGCTCAAGAGTGGAGAGAGAAGCTTGTAGAAGCTGTTGCTGAAACTGATGAAGACTTAATGATGAAATATCTTGAAGGTGAAGAGTTCTCTGTAGAAGAAATAAAAACTGCTATAAGAAAAGCTACTATAGCATGTGAAATGAACCCAGTATTCTGTGGTTCTGCATACAAGAACAAAGGTGTTCAGTTATTATTAGATGGTGTTGTTGATTACTTACCAGCTCCAACTGATATAGCTTCTATAAAAGGTATATTAGAAGATGGTGAAGAAGCAGAGAGACATTCATCTGATGAAGAACCATTCTCAGCTTTAGCATTCAAA
>NZ_JAFFPK010000167.1 GCF_017590215.1 Clostridium sp. CCUG 7971 | reverse complement strand
AGTATCTATTTATAGACTTTAACTTAAGTATATAATAATTAAGTTCTTATAGGAACCTGTATAGCAAATTCAGTTTCTTCTTCATCGCTATATACTTCAATATTGCAATTATATGATTTTAATAATTTTTTTATTGCATATAGGCCATATCCTCTATTATTTCCTTTAGATGAATATCCCATTTCAAATATTTTGTTTGTATCTTCAATTTTTCTGCCATTATTTTTAACTGATATGTTATGGTATTTATCTTCTTTATATATATCTAAGTGTACATATTTATATTCTTTCTTGCTATTTTTAAGTTCTTCAATTGAATTGTCTAGTATATTCAAAATAATTGCATTCAATTCTGACTCTAATAGCTCTATATCTTCTAATGAGCTATCTACGCATGCAGTTAGTTCAATATTATATTTTATAGCACGAGATTTTTTTATATTTAAAGCTGCATCTATATAGTCATTTCCTGTATTATAGTATACATCATTGTTTCCTATATTATTTGACATACTTAATATATAATCTCTTGCAGATTCATTATTACCCTTAGATACTTGCATTAATATTACTTGTAAGTGATTCATATAATCATGTTTCTGAGTTCTTAACAGGTTTACTGTTTCTTCCATTTGTTGTATGTTCTTTGTAATAAGATTATTTTCTATTTTTTTTAATTGTTTATTTTTATTTATAGTTATTATAGATATGATTGAACAAGTCAATGATACAATACAAAATACTATAATTATTATTTGTAATATATTTTCATTTGTTTGTCCTACTTTTATTACTTTATTTACATAAAATACACCTATAGACACTAAGACGATTACTCCATAGCTTAATACTATTATAATATTTCTAATAAACTTATTTATATCTATATTTTTATTAGTTATTTTATCTGATATATTAATATTTTTCCTATCTCCAATAAAACAAATCACTAGTAATAATACCGTTGGCATGCTAAATATTAAAAGTCTAACCACGTCATGTTCTATTAGAATACGAAAATTTAATCCCATCATTTTTATAATTATTAAAATTAATAATTCTGATAAAAATTTAATCCCTACTACTATGCTGTATGCCATTATACAATGTGTCAATTTTGGTTTTGTATATAAATAAAATACTAATAGCATTAATAGTATCCTTAATAATTTAATATCTCCCATATCTATAATGTTTGAAATTACTAAAAAAATTAAACAATATACTATAGCTATCTTAATGGATTCTCTTTTTGTTACCATATTTCCTAAAATATAATTCATAAATAAATATATAGATATTATTTCTGGAATATGAACTAATATTGATTCTTCTAAACTTATATAAATCCCTCCCTCTATATATCCCACTTATAAATTATATTAGCATATGTACGTACTTTTTTCATCTTTTTTTCTGAAAATTTCACTATTTTTTACCATTTTTCGACATTTTTTACATTTAAATTTAAAATGATTTTATATTTAAATGTAGTTGTATTTTTTTGATAACTATCTTTTATAGCAATTCTTTTTTTAACTTTTCTATGCCTACTCTATCTATCAAATTCCCAAGTTTTTCTCCTCTTTTACCATAGCTATTATAGTATCTTAAGACTTTTTTTATAATCTCTAATACTTCTTTTTCATTTATATTTTCAATTAATATATCTGCTGGCCTTGAATTTAAACCAGCAATTCCTCCAACTGTTATAAATAAATTTCCATTTCCATCAGCTACTACACCTATATCTTTAGAGTAAGCGCTTATACATGAATTTTTACACCCAGATACGCCTATTTTAGTTTTACCAGGAAGTTCAAGTCCATAAAATTGTCTAGTTATTTTCATTCCTAATCCTATACTTGGATATTTTGACATTCTACAAAAATTTGAAGAACAAATTTCAATATTTTTTAATGAATATTTGCTCCTAATTACTGGATTCATATCTAATTCTTTCCAAATTAGTTCTAAATCTTCTTCTTTTAAATTTATTATAGATATGCTTTGAGTTGAATTAATTCGTAATCCTCCACCATATTTTTTAGCTATTTCACCTATTTTTATAAGATTATCTGGTGTAATAAACCCAGCTTCTATATATGGATTAATTGTATATCTTTTTTTTCCACTTATATCTTTTTGTAATCTGCTATATTTAGTCATTAGTTACTCCTTTTTTAATTTATATTAAAATATTATACAGTATCCGATTTATAAAATCTGTAATATTTGTTACGTTTATTTTAGTTTTTATATCTACTAGGAATTTAATAAAATATAAACCCCCTAAATTCTATCACAAATTTAGGGGGTTTATATTTTATTAAATTTTATCTATATCCTCTTTTTTTATATCTAGCCACTGTTCTAACTCATCTAGTATTTTTTTATTATTTCTCTTTTCTTCATGTATTTTATTAATCTCTTTTGTCACTTGATTTTTATTTAAAAGTCTATACTCCATAGATTCACTTCCATCTTCATATATGTATTTTATTTTATCATCTAAAACTTTAATTGTATATGTATGATAAATAATTTCATCATAATACGAAGATTTTACTTTATAAAATATTGTATCTTTATTTTCTTTTTTATCTAAAATATCATCTATTGGAAATTCTTCATTAAATATATAATTAATTATTTTATCTTTTTTAAAATAAGTTATAATAATATCATCCTTTGTATCATTAACTATATACTTTCCAGTAATTTGATTTATTAATTTATTGCTTCCTATATTTTGTATACTCTCTTTTTTATAACTTAAATCCTCTTCACTAAATATAATACCTATTTTTTTTATTAAAATACTTATAAATAATACTGATAGTAATGTAATTATTAATATCTTTTTCTTTGACATTTGTAACTTATCTTTCTCATTTGATTCTTGATCAATATCTTTTTCTTTCAATTCGTTCCCCCTCCTATCAAATTGTTGTACTAAATAACTATCTATAAAATCTTATTCAAATACTTTTCTATAATTTCAAAGAAATACCTTCTGTAATTTTATTGTAAATATTTTTTATAATGTATAATAACTTAATTATTGGATAAAATTTGAATATCATCCATAATGATTTTATATAAATTTTCTCATCTCTAATATACTAAATAAGAAGACAGGCAATGACCTGTCTTCTTATTTAGTGTTCGGCATATATCATTTTTTTTCATACCTCCATCTACAATTATATTAGCTCTATTTATACTATTTTCTTCAAATTTATGCTCAGTTATATCTATCGCTATTACTTATGCATTTTGTTTAGCATAATCTTTTACTATACTTCTTCCTATACTGTTACTTTCTCCTGTAATAAAATAACCTTTCCTTTATACATCTAAATAAAATGTACCCTTTGTAA
>NZ_JAFFPK010000166.1 GCF_017590215.1 Clostridium sp. CCUG 7971 | reverse complement strand
AAATTAATAAGCTATTTTTAGGATATTAGTAAGAAAGGAGAATATTTATGAAATCTAAAAAAATTATAGAAGATCCAAGATTTAAACAATGTAATAAAGAAGCGATTATGGGATTAGGTCTCGGTGTAATTAACCTTATATGGTGGTTTGGATGGGGATATGGATTAGGTAAGAAGCCTATTTCAGAGTATACATATATATTAGGATTTCCAACTTGGTTTTTTATGAGTTGTATAGTAGGGGGGATACTTTTTTCTATACTAACTGTAATTATGATAAATAAATATTTTAAAGACATGTCTCTAGAAGGTTTAACAAAAGAAGAAATTGAAAAATATACTAAGGAGTTCGACTAATGAATAGTGTAAATTTTGGAGTATTAATTCCTATAATCGTTTATTTTATAGCAATTTTCGCTGTAGGATTTTACTCAATGAAATTTGTAAATAAAGCAAGATATTCTAACAATAAAAATAATGAATTTATGGATGAATATATGACAGGTGGTAGAGGACTAGGTGGATTTGTTCTTGCAATGACATTAGTCACTACATATTTAAGTGCAGGAAGTTTTATAGGTGGACCGGGTACAGCTTATACAGAAGGGTTGGCATGGGTATTTTTAGCTATGGCTCAAATGCCGACTGGATATTTTACATTAGCAGTGCTAGGAAAAAAATTCGCAATCATATCAAGAAAAATAAATGCAGTTACAATAACAGATTTTTTAAGACAAAGATATAAATCAGATATAGTTGTTATAATAACATCTATATCAATAGTAGTATTTTTTATAGCAGCAATGGCAGCGCAATGGGTAGGGGCAGCTAGATTATTACAAGGTTCAGTAGGATTAGATTATAATATTGCACTAACAGCTTTTGGAATAACAGTAATTGTCCATACTGTAATCGGAGGATTTAGAGCAGTAACATTATCGGATACAATACAAGGTGTAATAATGACAATTGCAACTATCTTAATATTTATAACAACGGTTATAGCAGGCGGAGGAGTAGGAAATATTGTTAAAAATATGGCTATTATTAATCCTGGTATGATAACTCCATTTGGAGTTACTGAAGGGAAAATGACAATTCTTTGGGTAACGTCATTTTGGATATTAGTAGGATTTGCAGTAGTTGGAATACCTTCAGTATCTCAAAGGGCAATGAGTTATAAAGATACTAAAAGTTTACATCAAGGTATAAAGTACGGTACAGTTGTGTCGATGATTTTATTATTGGGAATGCATTTAGTAGGAGCATTTGGATCTACTTTAGTAACAGGAATAGAATCAGGAGATTTAGTTGTTCCAACGCTAACAACTAAGCTTTTCCCATCGATGTTGGCAGGTATACTTTTAGCAGGTCCACTTGCATCTATAATGTCTACTGTTGATTCTCAGCTTTTAGTAGCATCAGGTTCAATAGTAAATGATATAATAGTAAACTATATAAAGCCTAGCTTAAAAGAGAACTCAAGAAAGATAGGAAAAATAAGTATAATAGCTACAGCTATTATTGGAATAGCGATATATATAGTTGCTATTAACCCACCAGATTTAATAGTTTGGCTAAATCTTTATGCAAATGCAGGTATAATAGCTACTTTTTTATGGCCTATAATTTTAGGTCTATATTGGAAAAGGGCTAATGATAAAGGAGCTATAGCATCTATAATATCAGGTATAGGAAGTTACATATTATTTAGCTATGTATGGACTAGGCCATTTGGAACACATACAATAGTATTGCCTCTTTTAATATCTTTAGTATTATTTATAATAGTATCTAAATTTACAAAAGCTCCAGACGATGAAGTTATAGAAATGTTTTGGGGAATATATCATAAATAATAAAAAACACCTTGAATTATCAAGGCGTTTTTTATTACAAAACTATTTTATAGTAGTAAAGTAAATAATATTGAATATAATTTAATATCGATAATACTAACCGTAAAGGAGCGAAGCGAATTTATGGATAATAAAAATAAATCGCAAACTGGAAATAAAAATAATAATTCTTGTAATAACAACCTAGGAAAGGATAAAGGTTTAGGATTAGCGTCTTTCTCATACGCAGACTTTATATTGTTATCATCTACAATATCATATGCCTTAGCAGAAGAGCTAAATGATGCAGACTTAGCGCTTTTAATAGTTTTTCTAGGAATGGTTTCAGCAGATCTTGCACTTCTTACAACTCAAGATAAAATAAAAGCAGCTTTAGGATCACAACAAATTGAAGAAGACATCGTAGGGGAAGAAGAAGCCGAGGAGGGTGGGCTAATTGGAAGTACAATAGTGATACCTACTGTTGGAAGAAATAGTAAAACGAAAAAAAGAAAACGTATAAAACGTATAAAAAAGGTAAAGAAAAAGTAACTTTTCAATAAATATGGATTGAAGAAGTTACTTTTTTTAGTGTATTAATAGATTAATATCAATTTAAAATGGTTAGAAAGTTAAGTATTTTATAATTAAATTCATTTTGATATAATAAAATTTATAAATAATGGGTATAAATTGGTAAATATAAAGTAGATTAGAGTATAAAATTATAAATTTTTATTAATAGAGGAGGAGAGAAAGTTTTATGAAGTTAACAAATTTCACATTTAAAGGAAAAGAAGAGTTAGATATAAATGTATATAAGTGGGAAGATGAAGAAATAACTCCTAAGGCAGTAGTTCAAATCGCACATGGAATGTCAGAAACTGCAGATAGATATGAATATTTTGCTGAGAGACTAACTAAAAATGGATATACAGTATATATAAATGACCATAGAGGTCATGGCAAGACTGCTAAACATATAGATAATGTAGGATACTTAGCTGAAAAAGATGGATTCAAATATTTAGTTGAGGACATGAATATACTAACTAATATAATAAAAAATGAAAATAAAGATTTACCTATATATTTATTTGGACATAGTATGGGGTCATTTGCATCTCAAAGATACATAATGGAATATGGAAGAAACTTAGATGGCCTTATATTATCTGGTTCAAATGGAAAGCATGGATTTATATTAAATTTAGCAGATATAGTTATATCAAATGAAATAAAAAGGTATGGTAGGAAATATAGAAGTAAGAAATTAGACAATCTAATATTTGGTGGAAATAATAGAAAATTTAAACCATCAAGAACAGAATTCGATTGGCTAAGTAGAGATAATGACGAGGTGGATAAATATATAAACAACCCTTTCTGTGGAGTGTTATTTACAGCAGGATTCTTTTATGATTTCATCCAGGGTTTAAAAGAAATTGAGAGAAAAGAGAATCTTAAAAAAGTGCCAACAGATTTGCCAATTTATATTATGTCAGGAGATAAAGACCCTATAGGTAAAAATGGTAAGGGTGTTTTAAGGCTTAAAGATAGATATATAGATTTAGGAGTAAAAGATGTTTCATGTAAATTGTATGCTGGTGGAAGACATGAAATGTTAAATGAAATAAATAAAGATGAAGTTATAGAAAATATATTAGCTTGGATAGACAGTAAAACTGAATTAAAAGAAGTTAAAAATATATAATAGAATATAAAATTACATATATAGTTAGAAATAGTACTGATTTAATTATAAAAAATATGGAAAATAAAGAAATAATATTATAATATAGGACAAAAATAAAGAAAAATTGAAGTAAACTTTAGAAAATTATATAAAAATTGAAAAAAACTTAAAATATTGTTAAAATATTATTGACACCAAACTGTTAATAATATATCATGATTTGTGTAAGAATAATAAGCTAATACAAGAAAGTTAAGTATTTATTTAACAGCAATTATACTTGGGTATTATATAAGGAAAACGTATTTATAGGGTGTTTATTAAATATTTAAATTATATTTAGTATTACAGTGTAAAATTTAGTTAAAAAAATATTTAAGGTAAAACAATCCAAAATAGGGTATTGGATTTATTTAAGAAACATTAAAAAATTAAATTTACATCGTGGAGGAGAAAAATGGGAGAAAGTTCATTCTTATCACAGTTCCTTATGGTTACAGACATTAAGACAGTTCTTTTTATAGCTGTACTTTTAGGGACATTTGTTATTGTTAAGCAATTTGAAAAGAAAAAAATTAAATTCTCAACAAGAACAATTTATGCAACAATAATAGGTCTTATACTAGGTGTCATAATACAATTAGTGGCAGGTCTTCCTGAAGATCCATCAAAAGTAACTTGGCTACAAGAAGTAAGTAAGTGGTATGGATTATTTGGATCAGGATTTATGGATTTACTAAAAATGTTAGTTGTTCCAATGGTATTTGTATCAATATTAAGAGTTATCATCAATATGGGTGATGGAGATAACTTAGGAACATTAACATTTAGATCATTAGGAATGTTACTTGCAACAACTGCACTTGCAGCTATCGTAGGTATAGTAGTTGGTAATGTTATGAAATTAGGATATGGTGCTGATATAGCAGGAATAGAAGCTCCAGAACTTAGAGAAATAACTCCTTTAGTGGATACTTTAAGAGGATTATTACCATCAAATCCAGTAGCATCAATGGCAGAAGGTAATATAGTTGCAATAATAGTATTTGCAACATTCTTAGGTCTTTCAGTTAAGAGATTAAATAAGAAATATTCAGATATAATAAAACCATTTGTTGATTTAGTAGAAGCATTCTATAAAATAATAGTAAGTGTTGCTATGACTGTTATTAAGTTTATGCCATATGCAGTTGTTGCTCTACTTGCAAATACATTAACTGCTCGTGGATTAGCATCTATGGTATCAGTTGTTCAATTTATAGTAGCTCTATATATATCAGTAGCTATACTATTTATAATACATTTAGTAATAATAACTTTAAATGGATTAAATCCTGTAACTTATATAAAAAATGCAGCAGAGCCTTTACTTTTAGCATTTACATCTCGTTCAAGCTTAGGTACATTACCTGTTACTATAGAAGCATTAACAGATAATCAAGGTGTTGAAGAAGGTGTAGCAAGTTTTACTGCAAGCTTAGGTGCTAATATGGGTATGAATGGATGTGCTGGTATATATCCTGCATTAATGGCTATAACTGTAGCAAACATGGCTGGAGTAGATAAAGATATAAGTTTCTATGTTATGTTATTAGTAGTTATAACTATAAGTTCATTAGGTATAGCAGGTCTTCCAGGAACAGCAACAATGGCAGTATCAGTAGTTTTATCAGGTGTTGGATTAGGTTCATACTTCCCTCTAGCTGGTGGTATAATAGCTATAGATCCAATATTAGATATGGGTAGAACAATGATAAATGTAAATGGAGCTACCACTACAGCTATAACTGTTGGTAACTCACTTGGAAAAATTGATAAAGAGACGTTTAATAAAAATAACGCTTAATATATAAAACCTTCAACTAAATAATAGTTGAAGGTTTTTTTACAAAAATATAAAATACGACAAAATAAATTGACAATATATTTAGACAAAATTAGAAATTGACAATGCCAAAACCAAAAGTTACAATTTAGTTACATAAATTCACCGGTGCATTAATATAATATAAAAACGTATTAAGTCTGAAAATATTAAGGCTCATAAAGTTTATAATTTCACGTTTATTATAAAAATGAGGAGGAGAATATTATGGACAAGAAGTATAAAAAGAATATAGTTATAGGTTTGGCTAGTATAAGTTTAATAGGAATATTAATAGGTGGGTATAGTTTTTTAAATAAAGAACAGATAAGTTTAGTTGTTAAGGGTGAAGAAGTTAAAGTGTCAACATTTAAAAATACTGTTAAAGATTTATTAGATGAAAATAGAGTAAAGTATGATAGTGATGATAAGATAACCCCGAGTTTAGATTCAAAATTAACAGACAATATGAAAATAAAAGTCATTGACATAAGTAAAATGCAAGAACGTGAATATGAAGATATAGCCTTTGAAGTTAAATTAGTAGATGATAAAAATTTATTAAAAGGAAAAACTGAGGTAAAAGTAGAAGGAGAGCTAGGCAAAAAAGAATTAGTATATGACTTAACTTATCATGATGGAAAATTAGTAGAAAAAAAATTAATAAATGAAAATATATCAAAAGACCCTGTTGATAAAATAGTAAAAAAAGGAACAAAAGAAGAATTTATTGTTGCATCTAGAGGAAGTAATTCTAGACGTATGAATGTAGAAGCTACAGCTTATTCAGGAGATGGGATAACATCTACAGGAACAATACCTAAGTGGGGAACAATAGCAGTGGATCCAAGGATTATACCATATGGATCAAAGGTATATATACCTCAATTTAATAAAACTTTTACAGCTGAAGATTGTGGAGGAGCTATAAAAGGTAATATAATAGATATATTCATGGGAAGTAACAGTGAAGCTTATAAATGGGGGAGACGTAGAATTGATATATATGTTACTAATTAAAATATAAGCTATACTATATTTACTTAATATTAGAAAAATTATAAAATTAGATTGACAAATTAGTTATATTTAATAAATATTAATATAAAAGCTTATGAAGAAAGGGAGATTAAAATTATGGAGTGCACAAAGCAAAGAGAAATTAAAATTAATGATTATGTGAGGCAATACGAGGAGTGGTTAAATAATCCATACTTTGATGAAACGACTAAAAATGAGTTAAGAAAAATCGATGGGGATACAAAAGAAATAGAAGATAGATTCTATAAGGATTTAGAATTTGGTACTGCTGGACTTAGGGGAGTAATAGCAGCTGGTAGAAATAGAATAAATATATACACAGTGAGAAGAGCTACGTTTGGTCTTGCAAACTATATAATAAAAAATACTACAGAAGAAGAAAAAAATAGAGGAGTAGTAATAGCGCATGATAATAGACATATGTCTAGAGAATTTTGTATAGAAACTGCCAATACTTTAGCAGCATGTGGTATAAAAGCATACATATTTGACAGTTTAAGAACTACACCAGAATTATCTTTTGCAGTTAGAAATTTAAATGCTATATCTGGGGTAGTAATAACAGCAAGTCATAACCCAACGGAATACAATGGGTATAAAGTATATTGGGAAGATGGAGCTCAAGTTATGCCTCATATTGCAAGTGCTATAACTGAAGAGATAAATAGTATACATGATTATAGTATTATACCTACATTAACAGAAGAAAATAAAAATTTAATTATAATGCTAGATGAAAAAGAAGATACAAACTTTATAGAAGCTGTAAAAAGTCAAATAATAAGACCTGAATTAGTAAAAAATATTGGAAAAGATTTTAAAATAGTTTATACACCACTTTGTGGAACAGGTAATGTACCAATAAGAAGGGCTTTAAATGAGGTAGGTTTTGAAGATGTATTAGTTGTTAAAGAAGAAGAAATGCCAGACCCTAATTTTTCAGGAATAGATTATCCAAACCCAGAAGACAAAAAAGCTTTACAAAGAGGTATTGAACTTGCTAAATGGGAAGGTGCTGACCTTGTAATAGCAACAGATCCAGATTGTGATAGAGTTGGAGTTGCTGTTAAAACTACAAGTGGAGAATATGTATTACTTACAGGTAACCAAATAGGTGGAATGTTGACTAATTACATAATAGAGGGATTAAAAGAAAAAAATGGACTAAAAGAAAACTCTGCTCTTATAAAGACTATAGTTACATCAGAATTTGGAGCTGATATTGCTAAAGCAAATAAGGTAAATGTATTAAATGTATTAACAGGATTTAAATTTATAGGTGAGAAAATAAAGCTATTTGAGGGAACTAAAGAAAATACTTATGTATTTGGATATGAAGAAAGTTATGGATATTTAGTAGGAACTCATGCTAGAGATAAAGATGGAGTTGTAGCATCTTTATTAATATCTGAAATGGCAGCATTTTATTCTTCTAAAGGAATGAGTTTATACGAAGGTTTAATTGAACTTTACAATAAATATGGATTTTTCAAAGAGGAAACTATATCTTTAACACTAAAAGGAATAGAAGGTTTATCTAAAATAAAAGATATAATATTATTCTTTAGAGAAAATGATATAAAAAATATAAATAATATAAATGTAGTTGATACTAAAGATTATTCTAAAGGCATAGACGGATTACCTAAAGCTGATGTATTAAAGTATTTCTTAGAAGATGGTTCTTGGGTAGCTATAAGACCTTCAGGTACAGAGCCTAAGCTTAAATTTTATATAGCAGTGAAAGGTGAAGATGAAAGTATATCAGATGAGAAAATAAAAGGAATAAAAACTTATATAGAGAACACTATAGAAAAGTTAATGTAAAATATAAAAAGGATATAA
>NZ_JAFFPK010000165.1 GCF_017590215.1 Clostridium sp. CCUG 7971 | reverse complement strand
AAACTGGATATATTCCAAATCCACTTGCAAGAAGTCTGGTAACTAAAAAAAGTCAATTAATCGGAGTAATAGTTCCAGAAGTATCTGACTCTTTCGTAAATGAGATACTAAATGGAATAGAAGAAGTAGCAAAAATGTATGACTATGATATACTTTTAGCAAATACATACTCTGATAAAGAGCAAGAATTAAAAAGTATAAACTTATTAAGAGCAAAACAAGTAGAAGGTATAGTTATGATATCTTGGAAAGTAGAAGAAGATCATATAGAGTATATCCAAAATTGTGGTATACCAGCAACATATATAAGTAAGACTGCTAGAAACTATGATATACACACAGTTAGTACAAGCAATAAAGAAGCTACTTATGATATGACTAAGTATCTTGTTGATAAAGGTCACGAAAAAATAGCATTTGTGATGACAAGTGAAGATGATACTGTATTAGAAATGGAAAGATTATCAGGCTACGAAGATGCTCTAAATGAAAAAGGAATAAAGTTAGATCAAAGTTTAATAAAATACGGTGGAACAACTTATGAAACTGGCTATAAGAGTATGAAAGAATTATTAGATGAAGGAATAATACCACATGCTGCGTTTGTAACAGGAGATGAAGCTGCAATCGGTGCAATAAATGCTATATGTGATTCAGGATATAAAGTTCCAGAGGATATATCAGTAGCTGGATTTAATGATGTTAAAATAGCTAAAATGTATAGACCTAAATTAACTACAGTTCATCAACCATTATACGATATTGGAGCAGTTGCTATAAGAATGGTAATAAAAATGATAAATAAAGAACAATTAGAAAATAAAAAGATAGAATTACCATATAGAATAGTAGAAAGAGAAAGTGTTATAGAAAGAAAAAAAATATAATACTTTAAAAGGGATTTAAAAAGCATATCTGGTTAAATGAAACTAATAAGATAGTAAAATTTTTAATTTCTCTCAAAATATAAAAAAGACTGATTTAGTATTTCGATACTACATCAGTCTTTTTTATTAAAAAATCATGAAAAGAAGAGTGTGCATATAATTTGCAATTATACCAGCACAAAGACCTCCAATTAAATGAGTGATCATTGCTTTTGTAGTAACTTCTCTTACTTTTAAGCTATCAGCCATACTAGCTGTAGTAGAAAGGAAACCAGCCCAGCAATATGCAATTGCAAAATAAACGGTCATGTCATGAGCATTCAATAGACCTGACTCAGCTAAAGATTTAGCACCAGCTATAGATGCGCCACATGCACCTAATGCTGTTAAAGGTAGCCCTAGAACTGCTGAATTTGCGAAACCAAATAATGGATTAAGTAGGAAGGAAATTTTATCACCAATTAGAGTAAGAAGACCAGTACCCTCATAAGCAACACCAAGATAAACCTCCTTGCCATCAACAAGACTAGGACCATTTGTTAACATCATTACAAGTGTACAGAAAATTAAGATTCCAGGTATAATACTTAATCCTAAGTCTACGCCAGCCTTTGCACCGTCAAACGTTGCATTTAACCCTCTTTGAAATGGACTACCGCTTCTAACTTTACGGTATCCAGGTTTTACATTTACAATTTCAGAATCGAGATATTGTTGATCGACTTCGGCTTCTTTTCCGTAAAGTTTCTTTGCATAACGCATCAATAATCTATTACTGATGATTCCACCGATAATAGCGCAAATTGTTCCTATAACAACACTAGGAGTAAATTTACCAGCTTCAATTCCAAGAATTCCACCAGATATGATAATACCCATACCAAAAGTAGTACCAAAATTGACCATTGTAGCCCATTGATATTTTTTAAAATATTTTGCATAGGCTGGATCTTTAGAAATTGGTACAATTGCAGGATTATCTGAGAAATAGCAAGTTATAGCTCCTAAAGCAGAAGCACCAGGTAATCCGAAAATAGGTTTCATTATAGGAGATATTATTTTGTTAATTAGAGCTGTAACACCAAACTCGGAAAAAACAGAAGATAGGGCACCAGCTAATACAGCAACTCCCATAATATAAAAAGCAGTGTTTAGCAATAAATCATGTGCAGTTTTCATAATAACACTAAACATTGTACCAACACCCATGACCACCCCAAAATACGTACCAAGAGCAACTACAAAAAGAAGACATAAATAAGTTCCTTTACTAATCTCTTTACGTATTTCGCAAGAATTATTTTGATAATCGTCTACTACATTGTTAGTCTTTTTTGATTGAATAGTTTTATTATCCATAAAATCTCTCCTTAACAATATTATTTAATATTTAACAATTGATTATATTTATATTGTATATAGATGAAATATCACAAGTCAATTTATTTTAATAAAATAAATTCATTTTAATGAAATTATTTTATTAAAATGAATTGACAATGCATAATGATGAATATACTATTACAAATATAAAAATATTTTTAATAATAAGTAAAAATAAATTTTATTAAGATTTTAGAATTAGATAAAAAAGAGAGGAGGTAATAATATGCTAGTTATAAATAATGATGATATTTTAAAGATTGTCTCTTATAAAGAGATTTTAGATGCAATAGAGTATGCTTACAAAGTCTATAACGATGAAAGTTATTACATGCCAGATCGTTTTCATGTTGATTACAAAAATAAAACACTGCTTTATATGCCGTGTTTTGTAGAGGAGAGTTTCGGGACAAAAATTTTAACTATTTTCCCTGAAAATATAAATAAGGGTATTCCTTCTTTAGATGGAGTTATGCTTTTAAATGACTATGAAACAGGTAAGCCAACGTGTATGATGGATGGAAAAACATTAACTGCACTAAGAACTGGAGCTGTTGGTGGCGTAGGAATTAAGCACACTACACCAGAAAATGTAAATAGTGTTGGATTAATAGGAGCTGGAGTTCAAGGATTTTATCAATTGATTTATGCTTGTCAAGTAAGGAATTTCGAAAATATTTATATTTTCGATCCATATTCAAAGAATATAGAAAGTTTTGTAGAAAGGCTACAAAAACAATTGTCACTAGAGATTGAGATTATTATTTGTAATGACTCTAAAGACCTATTAAAGAAATCAGATGTTATTATCACAACAACTACAGCAACCTCTCCAACTTTACCGGAGAATCCAGAATTACTTAAAGGGAAGCATTTTATTGGTATTGGTTCTTACAAGCCAAATATGCGTGAATTTCCAGACTCACTATATCCACTATTAGATTCAGTTTATGTAGATGCTGATATTGCTTTAGAAGAATCTGGGGATCTTATACAGCCAATAAATAAGGGGATACTTGACAAAAATAATATAAAAAGATTTAGTGATTTTCTTCTTTCTGCTTCGGATGAAGAAAAATATAAAGTTAAAAATTCAACTTCTTTCTTTAAATCAGTTGGAATTGCGGTTTTTGATTTGATTGTAGCTGAAAGAATTTATAAAGTAGCATTAGAAAAGGATGTTGGTTATAAAGTTAAGTAAAAAACGTATATTGGGATATATGGAGGTAGCATTATCATGATGAAGTTTAAAAACCTTATAAATTGTATAGATACACATACAGGAGGGGAAGCCACAAGAATCGTTACTTCAGGTTTTCCTAAAATACCAGGAAAAACTATTTTAGAAAAGAGAAAATATGTTTTAGAAAACTATGATTATTTAAGAAAAATGATTATGCTTGAGCCTAGAGGTCATAGTGGTATGTATGGTTGTATTTTATGTGAGCCTGTAACTGAAGACGGTGATTTTGCAGTTTTATTTACGCATAATGAAGGATTAAGTTCTATGTGCGGTCATGCAACTATAGGTCTTACAAAAACTGCTTTTGAAGTAGGTATGCTTCAAGGGAAAGAAGGAGAAAATTTAGTTAAAATTGATGCTCCTTGTGGACGAGTTGAATCTAAAGCTTATATTAAAAACGGAGTAGTAGAAAAAGTTTCTTTCCAGAATGTTCCTTGCTTCGTTTATAAAGAAAATATTGAAGTTGAAGTGGATGGAATTGGAACGGTAGTTGGAGATATAGCTTACTGTGGAGCGTTTTATGTATATATAGATGTTACCAAAGTAAATTTAAGTGTAATATCAGAAGATGCAGATTTATTAGTTAAAATTGGAATGGAAATTAAACATAAAGTAATGGATAAACATGAATTTAATCATCCAACTGAGCCGGGAATTAACTGGTTATATGGAACTATTTTTTATGAGCCAGTAGTTGATGAAGGAGATAAAGTTTTGACTAAAAATGTTTGCATATTTGCACAAGGGCAAATAGATCGTTCTCCAACTGGATCTGGAACCGGTGGACGTGTAGCGATTCATTATGCTAAGGGAGAATTAAATAAAGATCAAATTCTTATAAATAAAAGTATAATTGATACACCAATGGAAGGAAAGGTTATTTCAGAAACCAAAGTTGGAGATTATAATGCTGTTATTACAGAGGTATCTGGAGTATCACATATCATGGGATTTAATCAGTTAGTATTAGATCCCAAAGATCCACTTCCACAAGGATTTCGTATTAGCGGAAACTAATATTTTAATAAGTAAGTTTTACATTAATTTATTTGTATAAATAAGTAATCATATGGCATCTGTACCCTACAGATGTCATATTTTTTATAGTTAAAAATATAAAATTATAATGAAGGATTGTGGACATATATATAGAAATAATTAAAGTGATAGAGAAAATTTAAACAAATTTAATAATAGTGGGGAGAGTCTGTTATGAAAAGGGTATTAATTGATGGTAGTAGCTTAACTATTGAAGATGTAGTTAACGTTTGCCGAAATAGTTATGAAGTAGTACTAAGTGAAGAATCTATAAGTAAAGTAAAGATAGCAAGAAATTTAGTTGACAACTTAGTAGAGAATGAAAAAATATCTTATGGAATAACTACAGGATTTGGAAAGTTTTCAGATGTAGCAATATCAAAAGAAGATTCAAAGCAACTCCAAAAAAATCTAATAATAAGTCATTCATGTGGTGTAGGTAATCCTTTAAGTGAAGATATTGTAAGGTCAATTATGTTATTAAGGGTAAATGCTCTATCAAAAGGAAATTCAGGAATTAGAATAGAAACTCTACAAACTTTAGTCAATATGATAAACAAAGGAGTACATCCTATAATACCAGAAAAAGGATCATTAGGAGCATCAGGAGATTTAGCTCCTTTATCGCACATGGTTTTAACCATGTTAGGAGAAGGAGAAGCGATTTATAAAGGTGAAAGGTTAGATTCTAAAGTAGCCATGGAAAAAGCAGGTATAGATGTGTTAGAGTATTTATCAGAAAAAGAAGGCTTAGCTTTAATAAATGGAACGCAAGTTATGACATCAGTAGGTTTATTAACATTATATGACTCAATGAACCTTTTAAAAACTGCAGATATAGCATTAGGTTTGACTATGGAAGCATTAAATGGAATAACTTGTGCAATGGATGAAAAAGTACACTCAGTAAGACCTCATAAGGGACAAATTAATACTGCTAAAAACATATTAAATATAGTA
The DNA here is from genome assembly GCF_017590215.1 of Clostridium sp. CCUG 7971. GTDB lineage: Bacteria > Bacillota > Clostridia > Peptostreptococcales > Peptostreptococcaceae > Faecalimicrobium. The sequence goes on along the minus strand of NZ_JAFFPK010000165.1, from coordinate 7,598 downwards.
TCAGGAAGCGAAATGACAACTAAACAAGGTCAAATGAGAGTTCAAGATGCATACTCAATAAGATGCTCACCGCAAATTCATGGAGCGAGTAAAGATGCACTTGAATATGTAAAAAATAAAATAAATATAGAAATCAATTCAGTTACAGACAATCCAATAATATTCCCACAAGAAGAAGAAGTAATATCGGGAGGTAACTTCCACGGCCAGCCAATGGCTTTAAGCTTTGACTTTTTAGGAATAGCTCTATCAGAAATAGCAAATATATCAGAAAGAAGACTTGAGAAATTAGTAAACCCAGCATTAAGCCATGGATTACCAGCATTCTTAGTAAATAAAGGTGGTCTAAATTCAGGATTTATGATAGTTCAATATAGTGCGGCATCACTAGTATCAGAAAATAAAGTTTTAGCACATCCAGCAAGTGTAGATTCAATACCATCATCAGCAAACCAAGAAGACCATGTATCTATGGGTACAATAGCAGCAAGAAAAGCAAGAGAAATAATGGAAAACACAAGAAAAGTACTATCTATGGAAATATTAGGAGCTGCTCAGGCTATAGATTTAAGAGGTAAGAAAAAACTTGGAATAGGTACTGAAGCAGCATATAGAGTAGTTAGAGAAAATACTCCATTTGTAGATAAAGATAGAATAATGTATAAGGATATAAATATATCAGAAGACTTAATAAAGAAAAATCTATTAGTTGAAGAAGTTGAAAAAGCTATAGAATGTGAGCTTTTAATGGATGAAGAACTATTAGTTGAAAGTTTGAGTTAAATAAAAGGAGGTATTTATATGGAAAAAACATTAAATATACTAAATGAAGATATAAAAGATTCTATGAGTATAAAATTAAATTATGTTCCTCAAGAAACGCCGCATTTTATAGAGGGAATAAGAAGAGCACCAAAAAGAGAAGCAAAATTATCACATTCAGATATTAAATTGGCTTTAAAAAATGCTTTAAGATATATACCAGAGGAGTATCATGATGAGCTATCAAAAGAATTTTTAGATGAATTAATGACAATGGGAAGAATTTATGGATATAGATTTAGACCAGAAGGAAATTTAAAAGGATTTTCTATAGATGATTATGAAGGTAAATGTATAGAAGGAAAAGCTTTTCAAGTTATGATAGATAATAACTTAGATTTTGACATAGCTTTATATCCTTATGAACTAGTAACTTATGGAGAAACAGGTCAAGTGTTTCAAAATTGGATGCAGTATGCTCTAGTTAAAGAATACTTAAAAGTATTAACAGAGGATCAAACTTTAGTACTTCAATCAGGTCATCCAGTTGGATTATTTAAATCAAAACCAGATGCTCCAAGGGTTATATTAACTAATGGTCTTATGATTGGTATGTTTGATAATCAAGAAGATTGGAAAAGAGCTGCAGCAATAGGTGTATCTAATTATGGACAAATGACAGCAGGTGGATGGATGTATATAGGTCCACAAGGAATCGTTCATGGAACATATTCAACATTATTAAATGCAGGAAGATTAGTTTTAGGAGTAGACCAACATTCAGATTTAAAAGGTAAATTATTTGTAACATCAGGCTTAGGAGGAATGAGTGGTGCTCAGGGAAAAGCTGTAGAAATTGCAGGTGGAGTAGGTATAATAGCAGAAGTTGACTATTCAAGAATAGAAACTAGATATACTCAAGGATGGGTAAGTAAGGTAACAAAAACTTGCAAAGAGTCATTTGAAGTGGCTTATGAGTGTATGAAAAAAGGCAAGCCTTGTGCAATTGCTTATCATGGAAATATAGTAGATTTATTGGAATATGCAATAGAAAATAATATACATATTGATTTATTATCAGATCAAACATCTTGCCATGCTGTTTATGATGGAGGATATTGCCCACAAGGTATAACTTTTGAAGAGAGAACAAGACTATTATCAGAAGATAAAGATAAGTTTATAGAATTAGTTAATGAAACTCTTATAAACCACTTTAAAGCTATAAAAGAGTTACATAATAGAGGAGTATATTTCTTTGATTATGGAAATAGCTTTATGAAAGCTGTTTATGATGCAGGATGCAGTGAAATTTCTAAAAATGGGATAGATGAAAAAGATGGATTTATATTCCCATCATATGTTGAAGATATATTAGGTCCACAGCTATTTGATTATGGATATGGTCCATTTAGATGGGTTTGTTTAAGTGGACTAGAGGAAGATTTAATAAAAACTGATAAAGCAGCTATGGATTTAATTGACCCAAATAGAAGATATCAAGATAGAGATAACTGGGCTTGGATAAGAGATGCTAAAGAAAATGCATTAGTAGTAGGAACAAAAGCGAGAATACTTTATCAAGATGCTATGGGAAGAACAAATATAGCTTTAAAATTCAATGATATGGTAAGAAGAGGAGAAATAGGTCCAGTTATGCTAGGAAGAGATCATCATGATGTATCAGGTACAGATTCTCCATTTAGAGAAACTTCAAACATAAAAGATGGAAGTAATATAATGGCTGATATGGCGACTCATTGCTTTGCAGGAAACTGTGCAAGGGGAATGAGTTTAGTAGCCCTTCATAATGGTGGAGGCGTAGGTATAGGAAAGTCTATTAATGGCGGATTTGGGATGGTTTTAGATGGTTCTCAAAGAGTTGATGATATACTAAGAACTTCAATGCCTTGGGACGTTATGAGTGGAGTTGCTAGACGTGCTTGGGCCAGAAATGAAAACTCTATATCTACAGTAATAGAGTATAACAAAATGTGCGAAGGAAAGGATCATATAACACTTCCATATATAGTTGATGATAATTTAATCAATGAAACAATAGAAAATTTATAATTTTAATTAAAGCAGATAAATAGTATTAATAAGGTAATAGTTTTATATAGTTGCTAGGTAGCTTAAAAAATAAGCTATCTTGTAATTATATTTATTTAAATATAAAGGGGGTCCAAATATGGCAATAGTACAATGTGTTCCTAATTTTAGTGAGGGTAAGGATTTAGATAAAATAGAAAAGATAATAAATCCATTAAGAGGAAAAGAAGGAGTGAAATTATTAAATTACGAGGCAGATAAAAACTATAATAGATTAGTAGTTACAGTTATAGGGGAACCTCAAAAAGTTAAAAATGCAGTTTTAGAATCTATAGGTATTGCTAAAGATGTTATAGATATGAATGTCCATAAAGGTCAGCATTCTAGATTTGGTGCTACAGATGTATGCCCATTTATCCCTATAAAAGATATGACGATGGAAGAAGCTATAGAATTAGCTAAAGAGTTAGGTGAAGAAGTTGCTTCAAAATATGAAATACCAGTATTTTTATATGAAAATGCAGCATCTAAACCAGAAAGAGAAAATTTGGCTACTGTTAGAAAAGGACAATATGAAGGATTAGATGAAAAATTAGAAGATCCCAACTGGAAGCCTGATTTTGGGCAAGCTAAGAAGCATCCTAGTGCAGGAGCAATAGCTATAGGAGCTAGAAGACCTCTTATAGCTTATAATATTAACCTTGATACTACAAATATAGAAATAGCAGCAAATATAGCTAAAACTATAAGATTTTCAAGTGGTGGATATAGATATATTAAAGCAGGTCCAGTAGAAGTTCCAGAAAGAGGAATAACTCAAGTAACTATGAATTTAACTGACTATACTAAAACGAGTATGTATAGAGCTTTTGAAACTGTAAAAATGGAAGCTAAAAGATATGGTGTAAATGTAGTTGGAAGTGAGATAGTAGGTCTTTGCCCAATGGAGTCATTAATAGATGTAGCATCATATTACTTAGGACTAGAAAATTTTAGTATAGATAAAGTTTTAGAAACTAGTTTAATGGAGTAGAGATATGAAGATAGATTTAATTATAAAAAACATAGGTAAATTGGCTACATGTAAAAGTTTTGATTACCCAAAATCTGGGGAAGAAATGAATAATCTAGAGTTAATAGAAGATGCATATATAGCTATAAGTGATGGTAGAATTGCAGAAATAGGTACTAAAAATAGCTATGAAAGATTAATAGATTCAAACACTAAAATAGATGATGCAAATGGACTTTTGGTAACTCCAGGATTAATAGATTCTCATACACATTTAGTTCATGGTGGCTCTAGAGAAAATGAGTTTTCTAAAAAAATATCTGGTGTGCCGTATATAGAAATATTAAATCAAGGTGGAGGAATACTTAGTACAGTTAAGTCTACTAAAGAAGCTACAGATAAAGAATTATACTATAAAGCTAAAAAAAGTTTAGATAGAATGTTAGAACTTGGAGTTACAACTGCAGAGGCTAAAAGTGGATATGGACTAGAATTAGAAACAGAGATTAAGCAACTTAAAGTTGCAAAAGACTTAGATAAAAATCATCCAGTAGATTTAGTACATACATTTTTAGGCGCACATGCAATTCCACAAGAATATAAAGAGAATCATAAAGAGTTTATAGATATAATAGTAAATGATATGATGCCTAAGGTTAAAGAATTAGAGTTAGCAGAATTTTGTGATGTATTCTGTGAGGAAGGTGTATTTACTATAGAAGAAAGTGAATATATATTAACAAAAGCAAAAAAAATGGGATATAAATTAAAAATACATGCAGATGAAATAGTTTCATTAGGTGGAGCAAAGCTCTCAGCTAAATTAGGATGTATATCATCAGATCATTTAATGGCAGCAAGTGAAGAAGGTTTAAGAATGATGGCAAAAAATAAAGTAATAGCCAATATACTTCCAGCCACTTCATTTAATCTAAATAAAGATTATGCAAATGCACGAAAGATGATAGAACTAGGAGTACCAGTTTCTTTATCTAGTGATTATAATCCGGGAAGCTGTCCAAGTGAAAACTTACAATTCGTAATGCAACTTGGGTGTTTAGGATTAAAAATGACACCAAATGAAGTACTAAATGCAGTAACTATAAATGCAGCATATGCAATTGATAGGCAAGATAACATTGGTTCATTAGAAGTAGGAAAAAAAGCAGATTTAGTAGTATTTGATGCTCCTAATATAGAGTATTTAATGTATCATTTTGGAATAAATCATGTGAATAAAGTTTATAAAGAAGGTAAATTAGTAGTAGATAACAAAGGGGTAATTTATAACAATACCATATAGGAGGAGAAATATGAAATTAGTTGATATGACTGTGTCTGAGTTTTCGGATGAAGTAGATTCTAATTCCCCGGCACCTGGTGGTGGTTCAGTAGCTGCACTATCAAGTAATATAGGTATAGGGCTTGCTAGAATGATGGCACACTTAAGTTTTGGAAAGAAAAAATATGAAGCTTTAGAAGAAAAAGTAAGAGCAGAGTTTGTAGAGAAGTTCAATAAGCTTGGAGATATAAGGCAAGAGCTAATAGAGCTTATAGATAGAGATACTGAATCATTTAATGAAGTTATGAAAGCTATGAAAATGCCTAAGAATACAGATGATGAAATTAAGGCTAGAAAGGTTGCTATACAAGATGCAACATTATTTTCTATAGATGTTCCTTTCAAAACTGCTAAATTGTCTTTTAAAGCACTACAACTATTAGAGTATCTAACTAAACATGGAAACCAAAACGCTATAACTGACATTGGAGTAGGAACACTAATGCTATACAGTGGCCTAGAAGGAGCTTTATTAAATGTAAAGGTAAATTTAATGACTCTTGAAAATAAAGAGTTATATAAAGTTTACAGTAAAGAATGTGAGGAACTTTTATTAGAAGGAAGTGAAATCAAAGATAATCTAATGAAATCTATACACAATAAACTTAATAACTAAAAAATAAAGCTAGAGTAGTTACTCTAGCTTTATTTTTTAGTTATTATGATTAGATTTTTTAACTTTTTTAACTACTTTTTTAACTTTTTTATTACCATTAGGTTCAGATGTACTTTCATCTTGTACGGATGAGTTATGTTTACTAGATTTATGCTTCTTAGGTGTATTTTGGTTAGATGTACTTTCCTTAGAAGATTTATTTCCAGAAGAAGATTTTTTTGACTTTAATTTTTTACTTTCTAGTTTGTCTTGAACTTCAGCTTCAGAAATTTTACCCATTATAGTATCTAATTTTTTACGTTGATCATCATCTAAGAATGTCTTAAATTTTGATATAACCTCATCTTTTCCTTGAAGATTTTTACCTATTTTTATAAGTTCATCCATAAGTTCATTTTCAGATTTGCCTTTATAGTTATCAGCAATTTGTTCAATTTTTTCCTTATCAATATTTTTTTGTTTAGCCATTTTCTCCAATGCTTCTGTATTTACTTTTTTCATAAAAATGCCCCTTTCTATAATATATATTAGACTTTACTCATAGTATTTATATATAGAAATAATCTTAAAAAAATGAATGAGATATTAAATTTTAGATAAATAAGATTTCCTATAAATAATGTATATGCATATGAACAAAAAAAAGTAACATTAATAGCAAATAAAACATACTTTATATATGAGGAGAAGTATATTTTAAGGGGTGACTGTGATTGAATAATCTACTGTTGATACTTGGAATGATCGCGCTTAGTAACGGAAATATTTCGTTATTTGATAATAATAAAAATAAACCAAAAGAAATTAATGCAGATGGAGTTAGAGGTCCATCTATAAAAAAGAAAAAAGTAAAAGAAGTAAAGCCTAAAATTCCTAAAAAAACAAACCCCAAAAGGGAGAGAAAGAGTAGTAATAGTATGCTTGGATTTAATATGAATGATATAAACAAGGGTATGAAATTAATGGATTTAAGTGATGAAGATTTAGAACGTGGAATGGAAATAATAACTAGAACTAAAAAATATATGTCTAGAGATGAGATGAAAGTTTTAGCAAAACTAGAAAGTTTACTAGATTTAGTAAAAGGTATAAAGAGATTGAGTGGTATAGATGATATACAAGAAGAAGAAACAAACTTTTTTAGAAGTATGGACGAAGATGATAAAAAGAATATGATGATAAAAGAAATATTAGAAGTATTCCCAGAGAAGAGAAAAGAATCTATAGAAAAAGCTATAGATATGAAAAAGAAAATTGATTTATTTGCGGAATTATTTTTACCAGATGATTTTGGTGAAGGTGGATTTAGTTTAAGTTCATTAGCCAATATAAACAATCTAGGAAGTATGAATAACCTTAAACTATTAGGAAGTCTTTTAAGATCTGATGGAGAAGATAGCTCTTATGATGAAGATGAAGAATATGATGATGACGAATATGAATACGAAGATGAAGAATATGGTGATGAAGATTTTGACGATGAATACGAAATTTATGAGGATGATGACTACATAGATGATGACAATAATTAAATTTCCAAAAAAATACTGATATTATATTAATTACTATGTAAAATTACTTTTAAAATTTAGCATTTTGTTATATAATAATATTATAAAAATCCTGAAGCATTCGATAGACTTATTTAAATTCAACCGACAAATGTTATAAGGGAGACTGAGTCCATCTATGGATAACATGCCTGTATATATACGGGAAGTTAAAAGTAGATAGTAGGTCACCCACCTGGGAGTATCTCGGGTATGAATTTATTGGGTCGCCGGTGTTTTGGGATTTTTAATATAAAAAAGTGT